>CAJTNK010000035.1:4234-17683 GCA_910577885.1 uncultured Rikenella sp. | reverse complement strand
GAGGCGGGCGGCCGACGCCACCCCCGGCGGAAGGCCGCTATTTCTCGCTGCGCTCGAGCGACCTCCGCTGGCGTCGGCCGGTGCCGCTCGGCACTCGAAAGCTGGAGTTTGCTCTGACAAGCCCGCTGGCGACGACCTTTCTTCGGAAAAAACCTACTCTGTCCGCGCGCCTGGGCGATTCATTCTATTTCGCCAAGTGCGAAATAGTGAATCGCTCTTAAGGCGTGGCGCGCGGTGCCGCTCGGCACTCGAAAGCTGGAGTTGGCTTGGCAACAAGCTGGGACTGCCCTGCGCGGGCGGCGTCCGGGTGACCCCGGCGGGACGGGCGATGCTACGCATCGCTGGGGCCTGACGGGCGAGAAACAGTCTTTGTCCGCGCGCTGGCGGAAATCTTATTCAAAGCGAATCACGCTTTGAATAGATTTCCTACTCCAGCAATCGCGCGCGGGTGCCGCTCGGCACTCGAACCGGGCTGTGTCTACCCTAACAAAGGCCCGCGCCGTGACGCGAACGCGTCCGCCGCGCAGGCGCGCCCACAGGGCGTTTTACTGGCCATCCAAAAGAGAAATTTGCCCTGAAAAGCCCAGCCCTCGTGTGCCCAGCGGCACCCGGACGGGAAAGAGAAAACGCCACGAACGAAACCCACAAAACCGGCCGAGAAACCCACAAATCCACAAAAAACACCAAGAAAAACGTTCTCACCAACAAAGACTGCAAATAATGCCACAATAAGGTTTATTTTTACTCAAATTCGGCCATTCCGGTACGCGATTTGCAGCAGAAAACGGTGTCAGAAAATCCGGAACCATGCCTGCCACCCGTTATGTCCGTTGGCGCGCGGAACAAAATACGTCGAAAACGCGCCCCACGAAAAATCGAGGGAACCGACTACCGAACCGCGATAATTTTGTATATTCGCGCCATATAATCCCGTTTTCGAGTCGTTTCGTGCCACAAAGATACCTGCCCGAAACGCCATACGGAAACGGATACGGATACTATTACATTATTATTTTAACGGACCGTTTCCGACATCGGATCCTGCCGGGTTCCCGAGGCGCGGCTCCACTTTTTATCGTACCACAAGTTATGCGTTATTTTCTTCGTTCGTCGTCGTGTTCCGTGCGACGCAAGTCGGCTTAACAGCCACTTACCGCTCGTTTTTCGTTCGATCTCCCTCCTCCGGTTATTTCCCCCGGTGCCGTACAGCCCGTCGGGCCACCCGCGCACCGCGACAAATAACACCCCTCACGCGGCTGAGTCCGCACACCCTATTTCTATTTCAATTAATTATCCAACATCGTTATGAACCTTACGACCTCTACCGTTATTTTCCGCCATCAGAGCGACATTCACGTGGGCATCCAGACCGTGAGCTACGACCGGAACGCCATCGGATATGTGGAGCAAGGCACCAAGCTGGTCCACCTGGCCGACCGTTATGTCACCATCCAAGCCGGCGAGCTGTTCCACCTGCCCCGCGGGACCCACTACATCGAGAACAGCCCCACCGATCCGGTTCATCCGTTCCGTCAGACGCTCTTTTTCTACACCCCGTCCGACCTTCGCAACGACTTCACACCGCCCCAGACGATCGCCACGACGAACCGCCTGTGCGCCGAATGCCACAACCGAACGGGCGTTTACAGCTATCCGGCCTGGCCCGTGATCGAGGAATTCTTCCGCTCCGTCGATCGTTTCGTCTCCTCGCGCCTGCACCTCTCGAACCCGGAACTGACGCACCTGAAGCTCTGCGAACTGGTCCAGCTGTTGCTGACCCGTCCGGGATGCTGCGTGTGCCGTCCGGTGTGCCAGGCCGTTTCGAGCGGCACACGCAGCCTGGCGGAGGTGATGCGCGCCAACGTCCTGAGCGGAGCGAGTCTGCCGGAACTGGCCGCCCAGTGCCAGATGAGTTTGAGTTTGTTCAAGACCGAGTTCCAGCGTCACTTCGGGTGTTCGCCGCACAAGTGGCTGATCGAGCAACGGCTGATCCACGCCCGGCTGCAATTGTTGTCCTCGTCGAAGCCCGTCGGAGAGATCGCCCGCGAGTGCCGTTTCAACAACGTCTCCCACTTCATTCGGCTGTTCCGCGAGCGTTTCGGGAGCACCCCCGCCTCCTACCGAAACAGCCACCTGACTGATTCAGAAAACTAACCTTCAACTCTCCTCGCTCTGCCTTGGCATAATATGCTAATCGTTCTTGTGAAACTGGAGGGTACTGTACTTTTTAACTTCGCTTCGCTCGTTTTGCCTACGGCTTCCTCGCGCTACCTCGGTTCCTCAGAAAAAGAACAGTTCTAGCCGGCCTCCAAGCACGGTTGGCAAACTACTACGAAAGGAGGAGGAGGAGAGCACAGGTAAGATATCGTTCGGAAGCTAAAATAAAGTTATCTTTGTTTCTGTTTTAGAGAGAGAGATGGCACGATTCAAGATTTTACGATGGACGGTGCTCGGCACCGTGCTGCTGGGGCTGACCGCTTGCAAAAAGAACGACGATCCGACACCCGGTCCGAACGACACCAAGAGGCGGACGGTCCTCACCTACATGGTGGCCGACAATAACCTGTACTCGTTTGCCGAACGAGACATCAACGAGATGGAGGCCGGTTGGAGCACCAGGTTCGACGGGCGGCTGGTTGTTTTTCTGTATCCGGTGGCGAAAACGAGCGGGTATGCACCGAGGCGGACCGATTATGACGAGGATCCGCGGCTGTTGTTGATCGAGCGGGACGATCGGACGGATGTGATTTCGAGCCGCGTGCTGAAACGCTACGACCGGACGATGGATCCGACCGATCCGGCGACGATGCGCCGGGTGATCGACGAAGTCATGCAACTCGCTCCGGCGGAGAGCTATGGGCTTGTCTTGTGGTCTCACGGTTCGGGTTGGCTGACGCAGGGGCTGAGCCGACCGCTCCGAGGGGTTGCTTCGCCCTTGCTTTCGGTGGCCGACGAGCCGGGAGCGGCGCTGCCGTCGGAGACGACCGCTCCGGAGGACGGAGTCACGGCTTATTCGTTCGGAGCGAGCGACAGCCACGGTGGGGAGATGGAGGTCGACGAACTGGCGCGGGCCTTGCCGACGGAGACGACCTTCGATTTCATTCTGTTCGACGCTTGCCATATGGCGGGGATCGAGGTGGCTTGGGAGCTGCGGGAGCGGACGGAATACCTGATCGCTTCGGCGGCCGAGACACTGGCCAACGGTTTTCCGTACGAGGCTATCCTGGGACCGATGTTCGAGGCGACGGCAGATGTAAAAATGATTGCGCGGGAGTTTTACGACTACTACAACGGTCAATCGGGATCGTTTCAGAGTGCGACGGTGGGGGTCATCCGCTGCGACCGGCTGCCGGAGGTGGCGGCGGCGATGCGATCGCTGTGCGAGAGCGGCTTGCCGGCCGGGGGGATCTCCTATGCCGGACAGCAATACGGACGTAAGGCGTTGGATTTCGACAACACGTTTTACGACCTTTCGGACTTCGTTCGACGGACGTGGGGGACGGTCAATACGGCCGGTGTCGCACGCTTCGACACGGCCTTGGACGAGGCGGTGATCTATCGGGCAGCGACTCCCTGGCTTTTCAAAGACAAGGAGGGTGCGATCCGCATTCTGACGCATTGCGGGGTTTCGTGCTACCTGCCGAAAGCGTCGCAACCGCAGACGCTGGAGGCCTACCGGAGTCGTTGCGAGTGGAGCACGGTCTCCGGAATGGGCTCTTTGTTACCGTAGGGAGAGGGGCGGCTCTGGGGATCTGCGTGGGCTTCGGCTTTTGCTCGCCCGGCAGGGTGCCGCTCGGCACTCGAACCGGGCCTGCCGGAAAAGAAAACTTTGGCAAAAAACCAGCAAAACGCCCTGTAGGCACAGCCCCGGGCCTCCGCACGCACGGTTTTGGAGCTTTGTGGTATGTCGGCAGCAACGGATACGGTTGGTCGTCGTCCACTGCGAGTATTCATGCCCACTACTTGGACTCTGGCTTTCTCGCCCGAATGGCCAGCAAAACGCCCGGTGGGCGCAGTGGCGTTGCCTCCAGGAAGAGGAGGTGACGCTGGGTAAAGCCCGCTGGCGCCGGCCGAGAAACAAACTCTCACCGAACACCCCCCACTCCGGTCATTCTCACTCACCATGCGGGTCGCCGCCAGCGGAAAGAGCTACGAGCTCCGTCGAGTAGCTCGCGCCGCAGGGGGTGGCGGCGCAATTTCTCTGTTTGTGGCCCAATTTTCCAATGCCTGTCTCCACCCGACGGTCACTGTCCGCGCGCCTTGGCGATTCATTCTATTTCGCCCAATGCGAAATAGTGAATCGCTCTTAAGGCGTGGCACGCGGTAGTTTGAGGGAACTGCGCTCAGGCCGCGCAGGCCGCCCTTACGCCGGGCGGGCGGTGCCTTCCGGCACTCGGTACTGGCCATTCGGGCGAGAAAAACGGGCAGAGAAAACCCCGGCAAAACACCCAACGGGTGCGAGCGGCACCGCCCCCCAAAACAAGCCCTAACGCCCCCGAGCCGCCTGTCCCGACTCCCGGTAGGACGTGCCGTCCGGCCAGCGACACCACTCACCCGTAGCCCGCAGCCGAGGCACCTGGGCATCGACTCGTTTGAGTTCATGCGTCAGCCGGCGAGCCATTCGCTCGCGTCGTTTGGCCTGAACCGGGTTTTCGCCGTGATCGATCTTCTCGAAAATGTCCTCCCGGAGGTTGAAAAGCATCGTCCGACCCGTATCGTAGTAGTAGATCAGCTTCCAGTCGCCCTGCCGAAGAGCGCTGTACGGTCCGATACCGTCGCCCGGGGCGTCCCACATGTTCGGAAAGTGCCAGACGAGCGGTCTGTTTCGGGGTATCGCCGCCTCGTCGCCGCGCAGGAGCGGCACGAGACTCGTCCCCTCGATACGCTGCACCGTACGTACCGGCCCCGTTCGGCCCATTTCGAGGAGCGTCGGCATCAGGTCGTGGATCGCCACCGGCACGGTACAATGCGTCCCGCTGTCGGCCACCCCCGGCCACTCGATCAGCATCGGCACCCGAATCCCCCCTTCCAACGGCGATCCTTTGCCGCTTCGGAGCGGCCAGTTCTGCGCCCCCGGCCTCCCGCCGCGCGCCCAGGCCGACAGTCCCCCGTTATCCGACAGGAAGATCACGATCGTATTCCGCTCCACCCCCCGTTCGCGCAGGTAGTCCCTCAGATCGCCCAGACTGCGGTCCATGCCCTCGATCAGAGCGGCATAAGCCGCCTCGGCCGGTTCCATCCCCCGGTCGACATACTTTTGGTAGTACCTCGCATCGCGGTCGAACGGCACGTGGACCGCATAGTGACTCATGTAGAGAAAGAAAGGCCGGCCGAGCATCAACGCCGTATCGATCTGTCGTTCGGCCTCGCGGGTGAGAGCCTCCGTGAGGAAGATATCCTTCCCCCAGTACGATTCCAGCCCCGGCACCGCCTGAGGCGGTTGCGAATCCGCTCCCGGCCGGTTTCCGAAGTTTTTTTCGCCCAGATACGACGCCACTCCTCCTCCCGCATGCCCCGCCACATTGACCTCGAAACCCAGCGTACACGGATCTGCCGCCGGCGTTCCGATGGCTCCGAAGTGGGCCTTTCCGACCAGGATCGTTCGGTAGCCCGCCCCCCGGAGCAGTTCCGGCAAGGGAGTCACGTGTGTAGTCCTCGGAACGCCGGGTTGAGCGGCGATCCCGTTGACGTTCCAGGCGGGCCACTCCACGAGCGGACTCTCCGGATCCGGCCCCCGATCCCGGTACAGGGTCCAGTTGGTGACCCGGTGAGCCGCCGGCGTCATCCCCGTCAGGAGGCTCACCCGCGAGGGCGAACTGACCGGCGAAGCATACATCTCCGTGAATTTCACCCCCTGCCGAGCCATCCGCTCCATGTTGGGCGTCCGGTAAATCCGGTTGAGCGGCGTGGTGTCTTTCCAGAAAGGCTCGGACGTATCCTGCCACCCCATGTCGTCCACCAGAAAGAGGAGGATGTTGGGCCTCTCCTCCTGCTCCGCTCCGGAGAGCGTGTCGGCCGCCGCGCGCGCGAGCCGCTCCGCGGCGCCGACCGGCTGCACCGCCAAAGCCGCTGCCAGGCCGAACACCGGCCACAACTCCGTTTTTTTCATCGTGTTTCGTCGATTCGTTCGCATACCGAGGGATAAATTTAACATTCCGGCAGTCGATTTCCAAACAAAAAAGCGTATATTGTAGCCCCGGCCCCGAGACCGGGGGCGTTCGCCGGACCTGCGGAGCGCAGCCGCAGGAGGTATTTCACACGACGAGAGTTAGCGTTATGAGTTTGTATCGGGAATTTTTGACTTATATCGACCGGACCTTCAGCGAGGGTTCTCGACGGGAGATCCGTCGGTCGATGCACGTTGCCGTTCGCTCCCTGGCGGGCCTGAAACGGTACGACGGCAGCCCGCTGGCGGGGCACAGCATCCGGACCGCCCGGATCGTGGCCGAGGAGATCGGGCTGGGGCGGAACTCCGTCGTGGCCACCCTTCTGCACGATGTGGCGCGGCTGGGGATGCTATCGCCCGAGGAGATCGGCCGGGAGTACGGCGCGGCTTGCGAGACGATCATCCGGGGACTGAACAACATCTCGGAGGTCGACCCGAAGACCTCGACCCTCCAGGCCGACAACTTTCGGGAACTGATTGTCACCTACTCCACCGACCCGCGGGTGATCCTCATCAAGATGGCCGACCGGCTGGAGGTGATGCGTTCTCTGTCCATGTTCCCCGAACTGAAACGGAACAAAAAGTCTTGGGAGACGCTGAACCTCTACTCGCAGCTGGCTCATAAGCTGGGCTTGTATGCCGTGAAGTCCGAGATGGAGGACCTCTCGCTGCGGTATCTGGAGCCGAAAGAGTATGCGCATATCGTACAGAAACTCTCCGAAGGAGATGCTGCCCGACAGGCTTTCATCGCGGAGTTCACACAGCCGATCCGCGAACGGCTCGACGCCCTGGGGCTGCACTACAAGCTCAAGAGCCGCACCAAATCGGTCTACTCCATCTGGCGCAAGATGCGCAAACAGCGCGTGCCGTTCGAGGAGGTGTACGACCTGTTCGCCATTCGGATCATCCTGGAGTGCGCGCCGGAGGAGGAGAAGATGCAGTGCTGGTCGGTGTATTCGGTGGTGACGGACTTCTATACGCCCAATCCGGACCGGATGCGCGACTGGATTTCGATTCCGAAGTCGAACGGCTACGAGTCGCTGCACACCACCGTGGTGACCTCCACGGGGCGGTGGGTGGAGGTGCAGATCCGGAGCCGGCGGATGGACGAAGTGGCGGAACGCGGCGTGGCGGCCCACTGGCGCTACAAGGGCGTAGGGGGCGGCGGACTGGGGAGCGAACAGTGGCTGGCGCGGCTGCGGGAGATCGTCGAGACGACCCAGGCCACGGAGAGCATCGCCGAACGGTTCGACCTGGCGCTGAGCAGCCGCGAAGTGTTCGTCTTCACGCCCACGGGCGATCTTCGGAAACTGCCCGAGGGGGCTACGGTGCTGGACTTCGCGTTCGACATCCACTCGAACCTCGGCACCTCGTGCACCGGGGGACGGGTGAACGGGCGCAACGTCTCACTGCGCGAGCGGCTCCGGAACGGCGACGTGGTGGAGGTGACGACCTCGAAAACGCAGCGGCCGAAGAGCGGCTGGCTGGACTTCGTGGTGACCTCGAAAGCGAAAGGCAAGATTCGGCAGATCCTGCGCGAGGACGAAGCGCGGAATGCCCAGCTGGGACGCGAGGAGTTGGAACGGAAGGTGAAAAACTGGAAACTGCCGCTGACCCTGGAAGAGGCGGTGACGGTCCTGTCGAAACACTACCGGATCCGGAGCGGATTCGAGGTCTATGCTTTGATTGCCGAGCAGCGCGCATCGACGGCCGAGGTCAAGGAGATCCTGACCCGGTTCGTGGAGACGGGCGGTATCTCGCCGGCGCAGGAGCCTCAGCCGCGACGCGCTCAGAAGGAGGGTCCGGAGAGCCCCTCCGCCTCGACCAAGGGCGACGACGAGTGCCTGGTGATCGACGAGACGCTCCGGAACGTGGACTACAAACTGGCCCGGTGCTGCAACCCGATCTACGGCGACCCGATTTTCGGGTTCGTGACGATCCACAACGGTATCACGATCCACCGCACGGACTGCCCCAACGCCTCGCGCCTCCGGGAACAGTATCCCTACCGGGTGCTGAGCGCCCGTTGGCGCGAGACGACCTCCTCCGGGGCTTTCCGGGCCACCCTCCGCGTCGTGGGCGACGACCTCCCCGGACTCGCCGGACGAATCACCGACCTCATCGCCCAAGAACTCAAACTCAACATCCGAGCCATGTCCTTCAACTCCCAACGAGGCGTCATGGACGGCCAGCTCTCCATCGAGGTCCGAAACACCCAAGCGGTCGACATGATCCTCCACAAACTCAAAAAAATCAAAGGCGTCCTCCGCGCTTTCCGCCTGAACTGACCTGTGCCCTGCTTTCGTTATAAGCTTGCAAACCGTGCTTGGTCGACAGGAGGGTAACTGTTTACGGCGAACGGTCAAGCGATGCGTAAGCATCGCCGAAAGTTTTTTTGGTTCTTTTTGTTCACAACCGACGCTGCCAGCGAGACCAAAGCGGGCTCGCACGCTATGGCGAGCGGCGAGGAGGAACCGAGTAGCGTTCCGAGCGCAGAGACCGTTTACGGGCTATGCCGAGGTAGCACGAGGAAGCCGTAGGCAAAACGAGCGAAGCGAAGTTAGTAAGAACGGTTCCCTCAAACAAATTGTCGCCCGCCCGCCTAAAAAGGGATTACACCGTTTCAATGTAAATTGAAACGGATGAAATCCCCAGCGGGCGACTGACGCGAAGCGTCTGGCTTGGCGAAGATTCTTTGCCCCGCGCGCCAGGGAATTTCATCGCGATTTATAAATTAAATCGCGCGTAATTCCCCTTTAAGGCGGGGCGGGCGACTGACGCGAAGCGTCTGGCTTGGCGAAGATTCTTTGCCCCGCGCGCCCGCGCGCCAGGGAATTTCATCGCGATTTATAAATTAAATCGCGCGTAATTCCCCCTTAAGGCGCGGCGCGCGGGTGTTCATCGCAAGCAGGAGAGTACTGTACCTTTTGTGAACAAAAGGTACCCAAAAAACTTCAGAGCGCATCCCTACGGGATGCTTTGGCTTGCTCTACCCCAAAAACCGCAAACCCGGCAAACCCAACGTCAGCCCATGGTATTAAACCGGATGGAAGCTTTGACGAGGGCGAGCGCCCGGATGGCCGCGACCGGGATTTCTTTGGGTGCGTGGTGCGGGTTGTGGCTGACCAGGAGGACCCTGTCGGGGTGATCGTCGACCTTTTTGATGAATTTGACCGTGATGTACTCTTCGCCTTCGTAGGCGAATGAGATGAGGTACATTTCTCCCCAGATGATGTTGTAGTAGTCCTGAATTTGTTTGTACATGACGATGTCTCCGGACTTGAGGAGCGGGTACATGGAGTCTCCGCGGACGTAGACAGCACCGTCGCATCGCGGGAGGTCCGGGATCGAGATGTAGTCGATGGGTCTGTTTTGGTTGGTGAAGATGGGGACGAGTCCGGCCACGGCTTCGAAGTCGTAGAGGGGCACCTGTTGGAGGTTGGCTGCCGTTTCGGCGGGTCGCGTCGCGGCTTCGTGCCGGGCCGGGTCGAAGAGGGCCAGCCGCCGGTGGTCCGTGGTGGTCCCGGCAGTTCCGGCAGCCCCGGGGAGCAGCATTTCGCCACGACCGGTCATGAGCCACGCCTTGTCCACCTCCGGGAAGGCCATGACGATCCGTTCGGCCATATTGGCCGATATTCTATTCCGCCCGCGCTGGATGTGGTAGATCGAGTCCGGCGAGCGGAGTCCGATCCTCCCGGCGAATCGTTTCCCGTTGAGTCCCGTGTGTTGGAGAATGGCGTTGATACGTTCTGCGTCGTTCATGGCGAGAGGGGGAGTTTGAAAGAAAGATTTTACGTATGATTCCGGACACGAAAAATCGGTCGTAACGACCGAATAAACTACTTCATCTATTATTTTAGTTCAATTACAAGCGCAAAGGTATTACAAATTAGCGAACTGCAAAATATTTTTTGTCTGATTTTCATTTCCGTACGAATTCATACACCCCGACAGGGTGTATGGCGAAAATTTGCGTAACTTGGGCCGCTAACCTCTCCTTCAAAAGAAACAGAATGGAAAAAAGAACCCTGCTCGCCCTGTCGGCACTGGCCCTGAGCGGTGCCGCCGCCGGGGCCGAAGAGCGGATGAACGTGTTGTTCATCCTGACGGACGACTTTCAGCACAACGCCATCCACGCCCTGGGGCGAGAAGACGTACGGACGCCGAACATCGACTCGATTTACAGCCGCGGCACGGCCTTCACGAACTGTTACACGAACGGAGCCATCGGCGGTGCGCTGTCGATGCCGAGCCGGGCGATGATTATGACCGGTCGCGGGGTGTTCGACATCACGCAGGACGGTTGGGTGATCTCTCCGCGCCACACGATGCTTCCGGAGCAGCTCCGGGCGGCCGGCTACCGGACGTTCCACACCGGCAAGTGGCACTCCGACTTCGCCTCTTTCAACCGGGCTTTTTCCGAGGGCGAGAACATCTATTTCGGCGGCATGCACCGGTACGAAGACGGCGGACACGTCACGCCGCGCCTGATGCACTACGACCCGGCGGGAGATTACAAACACCGGACTCCGTTCGTCGGGTCGAAGTTTTCGTCCGAGCTGTATGCCGATGCGGCGGTGGATTTCCTCGAGCAGGCGGCGGGCGACACCACGCCGTTTTTCGCCTACGTGGCCTTCACCTCGCCCCACGACCCGCGGAATCGCCACCCGTGGTACGGTCGGACCTATGCTCCGGACTCGATCTCCCTGCCGCCGAACTACCGCCCGCAGCACGCGTTCGACAACGGGGAGCTGACGGTGCGGGACGAGGTGGTGGTGCCGGCTCCTCGGTCGGCCGAGACCGTTCGGCGCGAGCTGGCCGATTACTACGGGATGATAAGCGAGGTGGACACGCAGATCGGCCGGGTGATCGACGCGCTGCGGCGGAGCGGCCGGCTCGAGCGTACGATCGTCGTTTTCGCGGGCGACAACGGCCTGGCGATGGGTCAACACGGCCTGATGGGCAAGCAGAGTCTCTACGACCACAGCATCAAGGTACCGCTGGTGGTTTGGGCGCCGGGGGTTCCGGCCGGCGAGCGAAATGAGGGGTTGTGCTACCTGTACGACATCAACCCGACCCTGGCCGAGATGCTGGGCCTGGCTCCGGCCGAGACGGCGACGGGTCGTTCACTGGCTCCGGCTCTGCGGCGCGGGGCCAAGGGGCGCACCGAGCGCGATCGGATCTGGCTGGCCTACTCGAGCATCCACCGCGCGCTGGTGATGGAGGGGCGCAAGTACATCATTTACAACGTCGGCGGGCAGATCACGGAACAGCTCTTCGACCTGCGCCGGGATCCGTGGGAGCAGAACAACCTGCTCGCAGGCGCTCCGAGCCGTCGGGTGCAGCAGTTGGCCGCGAAGTACCGTTCGGCCTTGAAAGAGGAGATGCGCCGGGGGCACGACTTCTGCGACTTGGATCGTCCGTCGGGCGACCACTGGTCGTGGTGGGAGAAGGACGAGAAAATCTCGTGGACCGACGGGGTCAACCTGGTGAAGTAGCGGGGCGCCGGGACGACAGGGCGCCAGCGGCTCTATCGCGGTCGGGCAGCACTTGTCGGACAAGGAGCCGGTATTCAATCGACCCTGCCGCTACCCCCGCCAAAAACAAAAGCAGCCTAATAATCAATCGCTTGATCATTAGGCTGCTTTTCGTGTGATCCCTCCACACCGAATGCGCCGCCGATGCACGGTTTTTATCAAAAACCGCTTTTGTTTTCCGGCAAGCGGATCGAAAACAAGTTTCGTCCGCGCCGAAAAACAAGAGGCAGGGGGTTTCTGACGAAACACCCTGCCTCTTTGCGCATTCGGTGTGATCCCGACAGGATTCGAACCTGTGGCCGACAGATTAGAAATCTGTTGCTCTATCCAGCTGAGCTACGGGACCTCGGTTTTGCGCCACAAAAGTAATATTTCGGAGCGTGGTTTCCAAATCGGTGGTTATCTTTGCCCGTGTATAAACGCGATTGAACCATGAAAACCGACAGCCTGCGCCTGATCCCTGTCATCGACACCCTCTATCGCCTCCGGTCGGTCCGTCCGGTGGGTACGGTGTCCGAGACGGCGGCCGACACAACCGCCCTGCACCAAGCCCTGACCGCCAATCCGGCACACTTCGCCGCTCGCACCGCCCTGGCCGACCGAGCCGCCGCAGCCGGGGCGGTCGAAACCGCCTGCCAGTTGCGCTGGGAAGGTGCCCGGCTGGTGTGCGACCTGCTGGAAACCGCCGCCGAAAGAACGGACGGTGAGCCGGTGACACTCGACTGGGAAGATGCCTACACGGTCCAAGCCCTCCTGATGGTCTACGACTCGGCCGAGGACCATTTCCAAATCAGCGACTTCGAGCTGGCCACCGCCCTGCTCGAGTCTGTGGTAGATGCCGACCCCGAAGATCATACGAATGCCTCGGAGCTGCTGGCATTCTGCTACGCGGCGTTAGAGGAGTGGGAGCTGTTCGACGAAACACTCGCCCAGTTGCCTCCCGACAACCTGTCGACCCGTCTGGCCGGCTACTGGGCCGCTTTCCGCCGACAGGCCGCCCCTTCTTCTGCTGCTTCCGAGAGCGCCGCCGCCAAGGAGGCCGACCTCCGCTCGAGCATCCAAGCCGAGAGCCCGGCCCTGCTCAGCGAATGGACAGCCACGGACCACGAAACCCCTCTCACCCCATCGCCCCACTCCTCTGCCAGGTCCGAAGCACGTCGCCTTTGGCACCGCACAGCGCCGCTATGGCGCGACTTCCCGGAGTTCGTCGCGTTCCTCCAGGCGTAACCCCCGCCCCTCAAAAAAACGCCCTACTCGAACTCGATCAACAACGTCCCCTTCGGCACCACCTCCCCCGCCGCCACATGCACCCGCGCCACCCGACCACCAACCGGCGAGCGATAGGTGTTGTGCATCTTCATCGCCCTGAAAGTCAACAACGTATCCCCCTCCTGCACCGCATCCCCCTCCCGAACTTCCACGGTCATGATGGTCCCCGGAATGAACGACACCACCCGCCTCGGATCCCGTGCCGTCCACGCCTTCCGATTCCGATACTTCGCGCTCAACGTCGTCGTATAACTCCCGCCCTCCAACTCCAACTGCTCGTACTTACTCATATCTCTTGCTCTTTTTATTGTTCTTTTAATTTGTATACTTCGGTTCATTGACGACAGGAGGGTACCGTACCTTTTCTGAAGAAAAGGTACCCAAAAGACTTTCAGATAGCATACGCTACGCCTTAAGCTCCGCAAGCTAATGCTCTGGCCCACTTTGTTGGGGCCGGGTCTTTTGATGGGGCGCATG
>CAJTNK010000035.1:0-4142 GCA_910577885.1 uncultured Rikenella sp. | reverse complement strand
AGCATTCCCGAAAGTTTTTTTGGTTCTTTTTGTTCACAAAAAGAACAGTTCCGTACGGTGCCAATAACTGGAGTAAGCAATTAAAAGAACGATTAAAACGGCGGGATGCCGTGTTTTTTCTTGGGTTGGAGTGCTTCTTTTCGTTTGGCGACGCTGAGAGCCTGGATCAGGCAACGGCGCGTCTGCTCCGGTTCGATCACCGCGTCGATATAGCCTTTGGCCGCCGCCACATACGGATTGGCAAACTTATCTTTGTACTCCTGGATTTTGAGTTGTCGCATGGCTTCCGGATCTTCGGCGGCCATGATTTCCTTGCGGAAGATGACGTTGGCAGCCCCTTCCGGCCCCATGACGGCGATTTCGGCGCGCGGCCACGCGAAGACGAAATCGGCCTGCAAGTGCCTGGAGTTCATCGCGATATACCCCCCGCCATAAGCCTTCCGGAGGATGACCGTAACGCGCGGCACCGTGGCCTCCGAGTAGGCGTAGAGCAGCTTGGCCCCGTGCCGAATAACCCCGGCATGTTCCTGGTCGACCCCCGGCAGATAGCCCGGCAGGTCTTCGATCGTGACGATCGGGATGTTGAAGGCGTCGCAGAAGCGGATGAACCGCGCGGCTTTGTCCGAGCTGTCGCAGTCCAGCACCCCGGCCATCACCAGCGGCTGGTTGGCTACAAAACCCACCGTCTGGCCGTCGATCCGCCCGAAGCCGACCACGATATTGGCCGCAAAAAGCTCCATCACCTCCACAAAATCGCTCCCGTCGCTCACCGACCGGATAATGTCGCGCACGTCGTACGGTTGGGTCGGATCGGCCGGCACGATTTCCCCGATGCGGTACGTATCCGTCTTGGGTTCAACCGTTTCGACGCGTTCCGCCGCCTGCGTATTGCTGGCCGGAATCGTGGCGATGAGCTTCCGGATCTGGTCGAAGCACTCGGCCTCCGACTGGGCAAAGAAGTGTGCATTGCCGGTCTGTTCGCAATGCACGCGCGCTCCGCCGAGCTCTTCCATCGAGATCTCCTCGCCCAAGACCGTCTTAATCACCTCCGGTCCGGTGATGAACATCTTGGAGATATTGTCCACCACAAAGACGAAGTCGGTCAAGGCCGGCGAATAGACCGCCCCCCCGGCACACGGCCCCAGGATCACCGAAATCTGCGGAATCACGCCCGACGCCATCGTATTCCGGAAGAAGATTTCGCCATATCCCGCCAACGCATTGACCCCCTCCTGAATCCGCGCTCCGCCCGAGTCGTTGATCCCGATGAGCGGCATGCGCATATTCAAAGCGTAGTCCATGATCTTGGTAATCTTCCTCGCGTGCATGAGCCCGAGCGACCCTCCGGCCACGGTAAAGTCCTGGGCAAAAACCGCCACCGGCCGTCCGCCGATGGTCCCGATGCCGATCACCACGCCGTCTCCCGGCAGCTCCTTGCCCTGCATGCCGAAGTCCGTGCAGGCGTGTTGTACAAAGGTATCGTATTCCTGGAACGAGCCCTCGTCCAGCAACGCGGCAATGCGTTCCCGGGCGGTCATCTTTCCGATGGCCTTCTGTTTTTCGATGGCCTTTTGGCCGCCGCCCAGGCTGATCGCCTCGGTCCGCTGGCGAAGGTCGAGGATTTTTTCGTCTACTGCCATAGGTGTTTCTGTGGTTAAAGATTCGGACAAATATACTATTTTCCGCGGATTATAGCTGCTCGAGGTGAGTAAAATAGCCCGCCTGAGGTGCGAATCGCCGACTCTGTTCGGCGCTCCGGGTCGGTCGCTCCCTGAACAGGCCGAACACCGTGGAGCCGGACCCCGACAGAGCGGCGTACAACGCTCCGCTGTCGTACAACGCCTCTCGAATCTCCCGCAGCACGGGCAGCCGCCGTTCGAGCGGCTCCTGGAAGTCGTTCACCAACCTCCCGCGCCACTGCTCGACCGGCCTGCGCAAGATCTCGCGCAACGGTTCTTCCGGCAAGCGAGGGGTGATGAGCGAATAGGCCTCCGCCGTCGAAACCCCCACCGGCGGCTTCACCAGCCCCAGCCACCAACCCCGCAGATCGGCCATCTCTCCGACCGGTTCGAGCCGCTCGCCGCGACCGGTGCCGATCATCGGCGTGTCGTACAGGAAGAAAACGGTGTCGCTCCCCAACCGTCCGGCCATCGGCGCCAGCTCGTCCGGGGTCAAACCGAGCGACAACAGCTCGTTCAACCCGCTCAACACCGCCGTCGCATCGGCCGAACCGCCCCCCAGCCCCGCTCCGAACGGGATGTGTTTGTGCAGATGGATCCGCACACCTCCCTGTTCCCGTTCATAGCGCCGGAAGGCTTCCGGAAAAGTCTCCCGCAACACCCGAAATGCCTTGACACACAGATTTTTCTCCTCCGGACAATCCACCGTCAGCCCGCTCGCACTGAACGCCACGCCCCGGCAGCTGTCCTCCTCGGCCGCTCCGCCCAGCAGCTCCACGGCGTCGCACAACCCCCGCACCGGATAAAACAGGGTCTCGATCTCGTGAAACCCGTCCTCCCGGCGCGCCGTAATGTGCAACCCGAGGTTAATCTTGCAATGCGGAAAACGTATCATACTCTCTCTTTGCGAGTTTTTTTATGAGTGCGGGTGTCGCTCGGCACGCGAAGGCAGGACTTCTCTCTGAACTACTCTCGCAAGCTCCGGCCCCCAAAAATTGCAGTTCGCGCGCCTTTTTCCGCACACAGCCGTCTCGAAGAGACGGGCGGCCGACGCCTCCCCGGGCGGAAGACCGGTACCGCTCACACCGAGCCGCAAAAAACAGAGGCTCGCCAGCCCCCCGTTTCTCGACTCGTTTCAACATCATATCTTTGGTCTCATTGGGGATTAGTCGCCGTTACTTGAAGATCGAGATCCGCGCCAGCAGCCTGTTCTTCCGGTCGAGCATCCCGAACTCCACCAGCAACAGCACGAGAGCCGCCGCCAACAGGTAGTGGAACTGGTCGTTGTACTCGGCAAAAGCCATCGAGGCAAACTCCTTTTTCTCCATCCGGCCGATCTGTTTCAGGATTTCGTCCAGCCCCACCGACCGCTCCGACGCCCTCACATAGCTCCCGCCGGTCAACACCGCGATCTGCTGCAAGGTCTGTTCGTCGAGCTTCGAGACGACCATCTGCCCCTCGTCGTCCTTCATCATCTCGCCCCCGACGGTAATCGGCGCCCCCTGCGGCGTCCCGATCCCCACGGTGTAGATCACCACCCCGGCATCCCGAGCCCGCTGGGCCGCCGCAATCGGATCGTCGTCGTGGCTCTCGCCGTCGGTCACCAGGATCAACGCCCGACTCTGCCGGCTCTGGTCCGAAAACGAACGCACTCCCAGGTCGATCGCCCGGGCCAGCGAAGTCCCCTGCACCGGCACCATCTCCGGACTCAACCCCGCCACAAAACTCTTCGCCGAGATATAATCCGACGTGATCGGCAACTGAACATACGCCTCCCCGGCGAACACCACCATCCCGACCCGATCCTTGTCCAACTGCTCGATCAGCCGCCCCACGGCGTTTTTGGTCCGCTCCAGCCGGTTCGGGGCAAAATCCTCGGCCAGCATACTATTCGAAACGTCCACCGCCAACATGATCTCGACCCCTTTCCGCTTCACCTCATGAAGCTTGGCCCCGAACTGAGGCTGTCCCAACGCCAACGTCATCAACGTCAACGCACCGAGGATCAACACGAACTTATTCCTCACCCGCCGCGGCGACGCCTCGGGCATCAACTCCCGAATGACATCGATATCCCCGAACCGGGCCAACCGACGACGCTGAGCCCGCCGATAAACCACAAACACAACCACCGCTATCGGCACCAACACCAACAACCACAAATATTCCGGCCTTGCAAATCTAAACATACGCTTCTTTTTAAACTCCTTTATCTCTTTTTGAACAATTCTTTAGCGATGGGAGGGTACTGTACTTACTACCTTCACTTCGCTCGTTTTGCTTTCAACAATTGGCAAACCGTGCTTGGTGAACCGGATAGAACTGTTCTTTTTGTGAACAACCGAGCAGCGTACCGAGAGCAGAGCGGGCTTGCACGCTTTGCCAAGGTAGCGCGAGGAAGACGAAGTCAAAAAGAACCAAAAAAACTTTAGCACGCATCCCGTTGGGATGCTTTGGCCGTGT
>CAJTNK010000034.1 GCA_910577885.1 uncultured Rikenella sp. | reverse complement strand
TTCTCGCCCGCCAGGCCCGGTTCGAGATTAGGCGGAGAGAACCCCAGTAAGACACCCTTTGGGCGTTTTTCAGGGGTTGTCTCAGCCCAGTTTTCTCGCCCGACAGGTCTGTAAAACATGTGTTTTCGGATGCCGGGCGGTTGTTTTTTCGTACCTTTGATTCCGACATGCAGCACGTACGACGAATATGGGGAAGGTTAAGATACTGAAAGCTTCGGCCGGGTCGGGGAAGACCTATCGGTTGGCTTACGAATACATCAAGGGGGTGGTGTGCGACCCGTCTCTCTACCGGGAGACGCTGGCCGTCACTTTCACCAATAAAGCTACCGAACAGATGAAGCGCCGCATCGTCGAGAGTCTCCATGCGCTGGCTGCGGCTCCGGAAACGGCTCCGCCGGGGGGCGACCGGGTGACCTACCTCGACGAGCTGATGCGCGAGACGGGCTTGTCGCGGAGCCGCATCGTGCGGAACGCCGCGCAGGCCCGGACGCTGATCCTGCACGACTACTCGCGTTTCGCGGTGTCGACCATCGACAAGTTTTTCCAGCGCGTGGCCCGAGCCTTTTTCCGGGAGCTGGGATTGGACTTCGACTACACCGTGGAGATCGACCGCGAGTGGGTGTTGGAGTCGGCCGTGGACCGGCTGTTGGAGCGGACCGCCGCCGACCGGGAGTTGCGGCAGGCGGTGGGTCGGTTGGTGGCCGAACGTTCCGAGCAGGGCCGGGGGTGGGACGTGCGTCCGGACATCGTACGGATCGGTGCGGAGCTGTTTCGGGAGAGCTATGTGCCCAATCCGAACGGCGCGGCGCGGCTCCGGACGCTGTACGATGCGATCGCACAGGAGATCGCCGTGCGGTTCGAGGCGGTGCGGGGCTCGGCACGCGAGGCGTTGCGGGTGATCGGCGAGGCGGGGCTGACGGTCGACGATTTTTCGTATAAACGGCAGAGTTTTGCGGGTTATCTGGTGCAGCTGGTCGAGGCGGAGGCGCCGAAAGCCTACGGCGCTCGTTTCTTGCAGGCCACCGAGAACGTCGAGGCGTGGGCCGGTAAGAGTTCGCCGTGCCGGGCGCAGATTCTGGCGCTGGAACCGGCCTTGATGCCGCTCTTGCGCGAGGTCCGGGAGGGGATCGACGGGTTGGTGTTGGACGGCAACTCGTGCGAGCTGGTGGGCGAGAACCTGACGCGGAGTCTGTTGCTGAGCCGGTTGGCGGAGGAGGTGCGGGCCGTGTCGGCCGAGCAGAACCGGGTCATGATCCACGAAACGGCCAAACTGGTCCACCGGCTGGTGAGCGAAAACGACGCGCCGTTCATCTACGAAAAGGTCGGGAACGCTTACTCGCGGTATATGATCGACGAGTTTCAGGACACCTCGGAACACCAGTGGCAGAACTTCGTGCCGTTGTTGGACAACGCCTTGGCCGAGAACGACGGCGAGCCGGTGATGTTGATCGGCGACGTGAAACAGTCCATCTACCGGTGGCGGGGCGGCGACTGGCGGATCCTGGGCTACGAGGCCGACCGCCATTTCTCGGGGGCGTTGGCCGAGGCGGCGCCGATGGACACCAACTGGCGCAGCGAACGGAACGTGGTGGAGTTCAACAACGGCTTGATACGGCGGGTCGTGGAACACGATGCCGAGGAACTGGCGGCGTTTCTGGAGCTGGCGCCGGAGAGGGTGAGGCCGTTGGCCGAGATGCTCCGCCGGTCGTACGAGGGGTTCGAACAGCGGGCGGCGCCGGGGCGAATGGCACGTCCGGCGGAGGGGTATGTCGAGGTCATTCCGACGTCGCGAGACCGGGTGGGGGGGATCATCGTGGACCGGGTGGCCGATATTCTCGCGCGCGGCTATGCGCTGCGGGACATTGCCGTGCTGGTGCGCAACAACTACGAGGCGCCGGTGGTGGCCGACGTGCTGTTGGAGGCCGGTTATGCGATTGTCAGTCAGGAGGCCCTCCTGCTCGGCGGATCGCCGGTCGTGGGGTTCGTGATGGCGGTTTTCGCGCTGGCCGACACGCCGGAAGATTCGGTGGCCCGGGCCCAGTACAACGCCTTTCTGGGGCGGGCTTACGGGGAGGAGCTCGCCCCGGAGGAGAGCGAGTTTATCGCCGGGTTGTTGCGCAGCGCTCTGACCGAGAGTTTCGAACGGATCCTGAGTCGATACCGGTTGGGCGAGCGGCGGGATGCGGTCTCTTACTTGCAGGCCTTGTACCAGGTGGTGGTCTCGTACAGCAAGCAGACCATCTCGGACGTGCCGTTGCTCTTGGAGTGGTGGCGCGAGAACGGCGGGCGGAAGACCATCTACCTCCCTTCGGAACAGGATGCGATCACGATTATGACGGTCCACAAGGCCAAGGGGTTGGAGTTTCCCTGCGTTTTGATTCCGTTTTGCGACTGGGAGCTGCTGCCCAAGTCGCGCGGGAACGGAACGACGCTGTGGGTCGAGGCCGACGGTGAGGACGAGCGGGCGAGGCGTTTTGCGGAGTTGGGGCCGGTGCCGGTGAAGTACAAGACGCAGATGGCCGGTTCGTACTTTGCGGCGGACTACTACCGCGAGAGCGTCTATGCGCATGTGGATAACCTGAATCTGCTTTACGTGGCGTTGACCCGTGCCGGGAGGGAGTTGTACGTGATGTACGATCCGTTGCAGAAGGGGACGCGGGTGTCGGGACTGATCGATGCGGTGGTGCCGGGTTTCGAGGCGCTGCGGAAGGAGACCTACTCGCTGCCGACGGGCGACGAAGGGCCGTTCTACGCTTTCGGCGAGAAGTCTCCGGTGGCTGCTCCGACGGAGCGTACCGCCGAGGAGGACGAACGGAGGATCGTGCTGGAGAATTTCCCGGCCCACGAGGCGGGGCAGCGGGTGCGGGTGCGCTGGTCGTCGGACCGGTACTTCGGTCAGGACCGCGAGGCGGTTTCGCCGCGGCGGTATGGGGTGCTGATGCACCGGCTGTTCGAGTTGACGGACTCGCCGGACCGGTTGGACGAGGTTTTGGCGCGGATGCGGGTGGCGGGCGACATCACGTCGGACGAGGAAGAGGTACTGCTCCGGTCGCGTGCCGCTGCAGCTTTGCGGGATCCGATGGTGGCGAGCTGGTTTTCGCCCGGCTGGGAGGTGATCCACAGCGAACGCGATATCATTGCGACGGGTGGTCGGGTTCGTCGGCCGGACCGGGTGATGACTGCGCCGGACGGCAGTGCGGTGGTGGTGGACTACAAGTTCGGGGCGGTGCGGCGACCGGACTATCACCGACAGGTGAGCGAGTATATGGAGCTGCTGCGGAAGATGGGGTATACCCGGGTCGAGGGTTACCTTTGGTTTGTGGAGCTTGGCGAGGTCGAACGGGTGGGGTAGCGGCGCGGCCCCTCGAGCCGCCGGGATGGCGGCAGCTCGCGCGACCTACGGTCGCAGTTACCCCCTGCGGCACCCCTCCCTCCTCCCTACCAACGCGTAAAGTCCTCGCCCGGGTCGTAATCCTCGGCCATGATTTGAGCCAGGACCTGTTGCACCTCCGAAAAGTCGTAGCCCCGGCCCACCCCCCAGCGTAAGAGACGGGTCCGCAACTCGTAAGTACTCTTCGCCTTGTCGCGCTCGCGCAGCAGACGGCGGTAGAGGAGCAGCTCCAGCTTTTCGGTCTGCCGTTCCGGCTCGATCTGCCGGAGCGCCTCTTCGATCGTCTCTTTCGGAATTCCCTTGGCTCGCAGTCCCAGCTCGATCTTCCGACGACCCCACCCCGAACAGTTCATCTTCTCGCGGACGTAAGCTCGTGCATATCGCTCCTCGTCCACGAACTTCTCGCGCACGAGCCGTTCGATGATCGGGTCGTAGTCCTCCTTGTTCATCCGCCACCGGTAGAGCGACCGACGGATGTCGCTGATACACCGTTCGCTCTTGGCGCAGCTGTACATCAGCGACTCCAAGGCCCGTTCCACGCTCTTGGCCGGTTGCGAATAGTCGATATTCAGCGGTCGTTTGCGTTCCCGGGTCCGTTGGTAGCCGAACTCCTCGTCTCCGTAGTAAACCATGATCTTCGTTTTTTTGTCAGTCCTAACGGACAATTCCCCGCACGAACCGATGCCGACCGTGCAGATCGCGCATCACCTCCACTTCGGCATAATCCAGCGACCGCAAGAGCTCCTCGGTCTGAGGTCCGAACCGTTCGTTGATCTCGAACCACAGTTCGCCGCCCGGCACCAGGAGCGGCAGGGCGGCGATCGCCCGGTAGAAACGCAACGGATCGGCGTCCGGCACGTACAACGCCCCCTCCGGCTCGTAACGCACCACGTTGGGCCGCATCTCGGCCCGTTCGGAAGCCAGCACGTAAGGCGGATTGCTCACCACGAGGTCGAAACACCCCTCCCGTTGTTCCTCCGTCGTCGGCATCGGGGCCAAAACATCCTGCCGCACGAACCGGACACGTCCCTCCACCCCCATGGCCTCGGCATTGAGAGCCGCCACCCGCAATGCCCCCTCCGAAACGTCCCACGCCTCGACGCAACATTCCTCGCCCCACTCCGCCGCCAGCGTCACGGCAATCGCCCCGCTCCCCGTGCCGATGTCCAGCACCTGCCGCCGAGGCTGTCCGGCAAGAATCTTGCGCACCAGCTCTTCCGTTTCTCCCCGCGGGATCAGCGTGTCGGGCGTCACCCGAAACCTCCTGCCGTAAAACTCCTCGTACCCCACGATGTATTGCACCGGTTCCCACCGCTCCAACCGCCGTAGATCCTCCTCCCACGCTTCGCCGCGCACGAAAGGCGCCTCCTCGCCCCCCCCGACGATCCGCTCCAGCCGACCGATGCCGTACCGCTCCTCCAACAGCCGATCGACCACGGCCCGGGCTTCGTCCGGGCCGTAGAGGGGCGTGAGTCGCGAAATCGCCAGGGTGTATGCCTCTCGGAGCGTCATAGTTGAACAAAGATACGTAAATTTGTGACCATGACCGAGGAAAACTACATGAAAAGATGCCTGGAGCTGGCGCTTCGGGGAGCCGGGAGCGCGTCGCCCAACCCGATGGTAGGGTGCGTGATCGTCCACCGGGGGCGGATCATCGGCGAGGGGTGGCACCGTCGTTGCGGTGAGGCCCATGCCGAGGTGAATGCCGTGGCCGATGCCGAGGCGCGAGGCTGCGGAGCTTTGTTGCCGGAGAGCACGTTATACGTCTCGTTGGAGCCTTGCAGCCACTGGGGACGGACACCGCCGTGTGCCGAACTCATCATTGCGAAAAGGATTCCGCGGGTGGTGGTCGGGTGTATCGACTCCTACTGCGAGGTGAGCGGCCGCGGAGTGAGGCGGTTGCGCGCGGCGGGGGTCGAGGTGCGGGTGGGACTCTTGGAACAGGAGTGCCTGCACCTCAATCGACGGTTCTTTACGGCCCAGAATTTCGGGCGGCCGTATGTGATTCTGAAGTGGGCGCAGACTGCGGACGGCTATTTGGATGCCGTGAGGCCGGGTCCGGAGGTGCCGGCAGCGTGGATGACGGGCGAAGCGGCGCGGGTGCTGGTCCACCGGTGGCGGGCCGAGGAGGATGCGATACTGGTGGGAGCGGAGACCGCCCGGATGGACGATCCGTCGCTGACGGTGCGGGCTTGGGAGGGGCGGAACCCGCTGCGGGTGGTGCTCGACCGTCGGCTGTCGTTGCCCGAGGGGCTGCATCTGTTCAGCGACGGCGCGGCGCGGACGGTGCTGTTCACCTCGCCGGAGCGGTGTGCCGAGGCGCGGGCGCGATTCGCCGATCGGCCCGAGGTTGCCGTTGAGGGGCTCGCCGGTGGGCTGGAGGAGCTGTTGCGGGTGCTGGCGGGGGAACCCTATCGGGTGCAGTCGCTGATCGTCGAGGGGGGGCGGCGCATGTTGGAGGCCTTCATCGGCGCGGGGCTGTGGGACGAAGCGAGGGTCTTCACATCGCGCCTCTCGGTGCGGGAACTCTATCCGGAGCCGGTGGCTCCGTGGCGGGGCGGTGTAGCGGCGCCGGTGCTGCCGCCCGACGCGAGGCGGGTCGGCGAGGTGGAGCCGGTGGGCCTGAGGCTCTACCGAAGACTATCCACCGGTCAGTGATTGGTACAGGATTTGCTCACTATGTTTATAATTGTAACCAGTCTTTGGCTACGGGCCGGAACTGCCGCTTTTTGTAAAAAGCGGCACCAAAAACTTTTGAGATAGCATACGCTACGCCTTAGGCATCCGCAATCTAATGCTTTGAACTATTTGATTGGGTGGGGCGTTCGGCGAGGCGCGTCATGTAATTACAACCTTAGCGCGCCCCGCCGAAAATCCCCACCCAAAAGAAAGGCCCCAAGGCTCTTGACTACGGCAGCCCATGGAATGCGACAGCATTCCCGAAAGTTTTTTTGGTTCTTTTTGTTCACAAAAAGAACAGTACCCTCCAGTCACTAAAGATGGTTGTAAATTATGAAACATATTGAGGATCATGGAAATACAGGAACTTTTTGATCTTTCGGGGAAGGTTGCCGTGGTTACCGGTGGAGGAGATGGTATCGGTAAGGGGTGTTGCGAGATTTTGGCGGCTGCCGGAGCGTCGGTGGTCGTGAGCGACATCCATGCGGATAAGGCCCGGGCTGTGGCCGATGGGATTGTCGCCGGCGGCGGACGGGCCACGTCGGTGGTTTGCAACGTATTGGAGGACGGGGATTTGGTTCGTCTGATCGAGACGGCGGTAGAGACGTATGGTACGGTCAATATTTTGGTGAACAACGCCGGTTTGGGTGGCGGCGGGCGTGAAAACCCGTTTCGGATCGACCGGGAGTACGTCGAACGGATCTACCGGATCAACGTTTTCGCGCCGTGGCGTTTGTGCCAGCTTGCTGTGCCCCGAATGGGCGAGTCGGGCTACGGCAGTATCGTCAACATTACTTCCATGAGTTCGGTCGACAAGGCGCCCGATATGTGCGTTTATGCTTCGTCGAAGGCGGCCCTGAACCACCTGGCGGCCAATTTGGCCTATGATTTCGGGCCGTATGGCGTGCGGATCAACAACGTAGGGCCGGGGGCTACGCGGACCGCCGCGCTGGGGTCGATCCTCACGCCCGAGCTGCAGGAAAAGATGCTCCGTCACACGCCGATTCGTCGTTTGGGCGAGGTTTCGGATATTGCTCAGGCGGTGTTGTTTTTCGCTTCGCCGGCTTCGGCCTGGATCAGTGGCCAGGTGCTGTTCGTGAACGGCGGCGGCGACCAGACCCTCGATTGACGTGGGGGGAAATGTGAAACGGGAATAGAAATTTATCGGGCAAAGCGACGGTCTCCAAGTATGAAATTAGACCGTGATTCTTAACAATCATCATGGGAATTGTCATAATCGGGTTAGTTCTGATAGTGGGGGTTATTCTTCTATACGTATTTTTGTCTATTCAAGGCAAACGTAGGGATACGGCTTTATTACAGACGGTAACGGATACTTGGCGAGGAACTTGGTCGGAACAAGCGTTGATATTGAAACTTCTAAAACAAGGGGTTCCGGCCGTGACTGTTTTTCATGATCTATATATTGAAAAACGTACGAATCAATATGCTCAAATAGATGCCGTAATATTAACGAAGGTTGGAATAATCGTTTTTGAAGTAAAAGATTATAGTGGATGGATATTCGGTAAAGGGTATCAAGATTATTGGACGCAAGTATTGGCTTACGGAAAAGAAAGATATCGCTTCTATAATCCAATTATGCAAAATAAAAGACACATTGAAGCTTTGAGATGGAAACTATCCGGAATTGCCGATGTCCCGTTTTATTCCGTGATTATTTTTTATGGTCCATGTACCTTGCGCGACGTTAGTTGTATACCGGAAGGAACTTATGTTGGGTATTCGGAAGATATTATGTCTATAGTCGATTTTATTATTGCTAATAATTTACCGGCCGATTATCAAGATAAATGGGGAGTGATCAATGTATTGAAAGAAGCTACAAGTCTTGGGAATAATCCGGATGTCGTCAGTCAGCACATTCAAAATATTTATAATTGCCAAAAAAGTTACAGTCGTTACCGTACTTTTGGTACGTAATTTTGGCCTTTCTCGATAAGTTCGGAAAAAGGCCAAATCCGTTTTGTAGGTCCTTTTTTGTTATTGAGCCGCTGTTTTTTCCCCCTCGCCGTAGGCCCGCATCGCCAGCCTCTTTACCCACACCACGAAACCGCCCGTCAGTACCAGGTTCAGCACCAGCGTCAGCACCGAAATCACCAAAGCAGGCCCGCCGATTCGGTATCCCAGCGCGATGAAGATAATCCCGGCTCCCACCTCGCCCCGCGTGAACATCCCCACCGACAGCGCCAGCCGCTCCTCCAGCATCCGGTCGCGGTAGAAGAACAGCGGCACCAGCTTCCCGGCATTCGACAGCAGCGACACCACCAGCACGTGCACCGCAATCACCCCCCACGACATCATCGGCTGCGAGCCGAGGATCGATGCTTCCGCTGCGTCGCTTCCCGCCGTGGCGGTCGCGGTCGAGATGCTTCCGCCCGCAAAGTAAGGCATGCTCAGCCCCACGAGCAGCATGAAGAGGAACGATATCCCGGTCGATACGCCGCGTTCGACGCGTGTGTCGATGTGCCGGTGGCGCATCACCATCCCTAAGACGAACGCCGGCAACAAGACTTCGATGTGGATGTGGAAGAGCCGGTTGACGAGCCACGTGACGAAGATCACCCCTGCGGCATACAACAGAATGGCCCACCAGCGTTGTCCGATGTTGAACCGGGCCAGAAACCGCCATCCGAACCCCAGCAGAACCGTCACCACCGCCAGGATCACCACCACCTCCATCCGGAAGCCGACCATCATGATCTGCAGCGGGATCATCAGCAGGATGGTGTCCAGGTCGTCGAAAATCGCGAGGACCTGGATTTTGCGATAGATCCAGCTGCGTCCGAGCCCGATCGCCGCCAGCATCGTGAACAGGATCCCGGCCGAGGTCGGCGCGGCAAACCGGCTCAGCAGCAGGCTCTCCCGCCAGGCCCCCCACTCGCCGTACTGGCTCTCGGGCAGCAGCACCGCTACGTAATAGACCGCCACCAGGAGCCACGGCAGAGCGGCCGTCGCCATCGCGATGAAGTAGTCGCTCACGTAGCTCCGCCACCGGGCCTTGTCGACCTCGAACTCGCGTCCGACGTTGATCATGATAAAGGCCAGGCAGATGTACAGCAGCGTGTCGGTCACGCCTTTCCAACCGGCGGCGTTCTCCGGTGCGATCCACCCCGGCAGCAGCTGCGACGCGACGAGCCCCACGATCAGAAAGAGCGAAAACAGTAGAATCTTACGCATATAAGAGAGAGTGTGTGGTGTGTTTTTCCGTCTGTGGCAATAGTAGCCTCCGCTGCCTAGTCTATTCTCCCCGAGCGGTCAGCCCCTCGGCCTCGGCCAGCTGCTCCATCAGCGCATGGGCCGCTTCGTATTCATTGGGGATCTCGCCGTCCAAAATGGCGTTCTTGATCCGTTCTTTGATTACCCCCACCGTCCGGCAAGGCGGAATACCATAGGTCTCCATAATCATCTCACCCGTGATCGGCGGTTGGAAGTTGCGGATGTGGTCCTTCTCCTCGATCTGCTGCATTTTGCGCCGCACGAGCGCGAAGTTGGCCAGGTACCGCCGCACCTTCGCATCGTTTCCCGACGTGATGTCCGCTTCGCAGAGCGTCATCAGCTCCTCCACATCGTCCCCCGCCTCGAACAGCAGCCGCCGAACCGCCGAATCGGTCACCTCGTCCTCCGAGAGGATGATCGGACGCAGGTGCAGAAAAACCAGCTTCTGGACATACTTCATCCGTTCGTCCATCGGCAGTTTCTGCTCGCGGAAGATCCCGGGCACCATTTTCGACCCGACCACTTCGTGGCCGTGGAACGTCCAACCCACCCGGTCGTCCCAAGCCTTGGTCCGCGGCTTGCCGATGTCGTGCAGCAGGGCCGCCCACCGCAACCACAGGTTCTCGGTCTTCGGAACGATGTTGTCCAGCACCTTCAGCGTGTGGAGAAAATTGTCCTTGTGTCCCCGTCCCCGCACGGTTTCGACCCCTTTCAACCGGTCGAGCTGCGGGAAGATCAGCTCCAGCAGGCCGCTCTCGTCGAAGAGCCGCCACCCTTTCGACGGACGGGGCGAACGCATGATCTTCTCGACCTCCGTGGCGATCCGTTCGCGCGAAATGATGCCGATCCGCTGGCGATTCCGCCGGATGGCGGCAAACGTTTCCGGGTCGATCCGGAAGTCGAGCTGCGTGGCGAACCGAATGGCCCGCACCATCCGCAACGGGTCGTCCGAAAAGGTGGTGTCCGGGTCGAGCGGCGTCCGGATCAGTTGCGCCTCGAGGTCCTCCATCCCTTCGAACGGGTCGACGAGCCGCCCGAAGCAGTCGTCGTTCAGGCCGAAAGCCATGGCGTTGATCGTAAAGTCCCGCCGTCGCTGGTCGTCCTCCATCGTGCCGTCCTCGACGATCGGTTTACGGCTTTCGGCCCGGTACGACTCGCGCCGCGCCCCGACGAACTCCACCTCCCAATCGCCGACGCGCAGCATCGCGGTGCCGAAGTTCAGGAATACGTTGACCCGGCTCCGAACTTCTCGTCCCAGCTCCTCGGCCACGGCGATTCCGCCGCCGGTCCCTCCGCCCACCACGACCACGTCGATGTCCGTACACGGCCGCAGCAGAAACGTGTCGCGCACGTAGCCGCCGATCACGTAAGCCCGTACGCCCATCCGGTCGGCGATGCGGCCGATCCGCCGGAAGAGCGGATCGGCCAGGGCCCGACTACAGATCGTCTCCATGACGCGTGGCCGCTTGTTGAAGTTTCTGCCGGTAGAGCCGCACGGTGTTTTCCAGCCCGAGGTACAAGGCCTCCGAAATGAGCGCATGGCCGATCGAGACCTCCAGAAGCCCCGGTATCTGTGCGGCGAAGTATTCGAGGTTCTCCAGACTCAGGTCGTGCCCGGCGTTCAGCCCCAGTCCGCACGCCTCGGCCTCTTGTGCCGCCCGTACGAACGGCGCGATGGCCTGCTCCCGGTCGCTCCGGTAGCCCGTCGCATAGGCCTCGGTATACAGTTCGACGCGATCGGCTCCGATCCGCGCCGCCCCTTCGACCATCCGCGGGTCGGCATCCACGAAAATCGATACCCGAATCCCATTGGCCTGAAACCCAGCGGTAATGTCCGTCAACAACTCCTTGTTCGTCAGCGTGTCCCACCCGGCGTTCGACGTGATGGCGTCCGGTCCGTCCGGAACCAACGTCACCTGCGCCGGCCTCACCTCGTTCACCAGCTCGATGAACCGATCGCCGGGATAACCCTCGATGTTGAACTCGGTGGTCAGCAGCGGCTTCAATGCCCGCACATCGGCATACCGGATATGCCGCTCGTCCGGCCGCGGATGGACCGTAATCCCCTCGCCCCCGAAGCGCTCTATATTCCGTGCCGCCTCCAACAAATCGGGCATATTCCCACCCCGCGAATTACGAAGCGTCGCAATCTTATTGATATTTACGCTTAATCTCGTCATCTTTTTTAACTACTTTTGTTTCTATTAAAATAAACTCTTCTTTTTTGTCCGGTCTTTGGCTACTGTATGGAACCGTACCTTTTCTGAAGAAAAGGTACCCAAAAGACTTCCGAACGCATCCCGCTGGGATGCTTTGGCCGTGTCAGCCTCGTGCTTTGGGTGGGGATTCTTTTTGGGCGCGCATAATGCGAGCAAAAACTCAGCGCGCCTAAAAGAACCCCACCCATACCCCTAAGGATTGCGGAGCCTAAGACATAGCGTATGCTATCTGAAAGTTTTTTTGGTTCTTTTTGTTCACAAAAAGAACAGTACCCGCACGTCGCTAATGAACGGTCAAAGAGAAGAATGAATTTTAATAAGAGAACAAAGATAGTAAAAAAGGGATGAAGATAGCGTTGTATGGTCGGGAAGAGAATCCGTCGTTGGGTGTGTTGGAGGAGGAGTTGCGAGGCCGGGGAGTAGGGTATGTGTTGAATCCGGGCGAGACGTCGGGTTATGATTTGGCGTTGAGTTTCGGGGGCGACGGGACCTTTTTGAGCGCGGTTCGGAAGATGGGCGGGAGCCCGATTCCGATCCTGGGGATCAATTCGGGTCGGTTGGGTTTTATGGCCGCCGTGTCGATGGCGGAGATCGGCGAGGCGTTGGATCGGTTGGCGGCGGGGCGGTATACGGTGGAGGATCGGACCTTGTTGGCGGTGGAGGGTGATTTGCGGGGGGTGGCTGTGAACGAGTTCACGGTGCAGAAGGCCGGGACGGCGATGGTTTCGGTGGAGATCGGGATCGACGGCGAGGAGGTGGCTACGTATTGGGCCGATGGGGTGATCGTGTCGACTTCGACCGGCTCGACCGCCTATTCGATGAGCGTCGGGGGGGCTATTTTGGCTCCCGGGTGCCGGTGTTTGATCGTCTCGCCGATAGCGCCGCATAATCTGAATATCAGGCCGTTGGTGATTCCGGATACGAGCGTCGTGACGTTGCGGGTGGCTACGCGGCACGGGGGCGGGGCGATCGCTACGCTCGACAATCGCGAGTCGCCGGTGGCGGACGGGGCTACGTTCCGGATGGCTCGGGCCGAACATCGGCTGCGGGTGGTGAGACCGGTCGGCAATTCGTTTTATAAGACATTGAAGAATAAATTGTTGTGGGGTGTCGACGCCCGCAACAACCACTAACCGCGAGGGCGAGGGGGGAAGCTGCAGCTGACGTATGAAAAAATTTCTGATCGAGACCGCCGAGGCGCTCTATGCCACTTATGGGGCGGAGATCTCCGACCTGCATATCATTTTTCCGGGGAAACGGGCGCGGCTGTTTTTCAACGAGGCGTTGTTGGCGATTGCCGGCGGAGGGCCGATGTGGCAGCCGCGCTACCTCTCGATGGACGACCTGGTGCGTAGCCTCACGCCGTTGGCGGCGGGCGATCGCCTGCGGCTGGTGGCCGAGCTGTACCGGATCTACAGCGCGTATCTCGACGAGCCGTTCGACCGTTTTTTCCGTTGGGGGGAGATGCTGCTCGCGGATTTCGACACCGTCGACAAGTACCTGATCGACGCCGAGGCGTTGTACGCCAACGTCAGCGACCTGCACGACATCGAGGATCGTTTCGGGGGGCTGTTTGCCGGCAATGACGAGGCGATGGAGCTGGTGCGGGGATTCTGGACGACGCTCAATCGGCGGGGGGTGCAGTCGGTCGAGCAGCAGCAGTTTCTGAAGATCTGGCGGTCGCTTTTCGCCATCTACACGGCCTATAAGGCTCGGCTGCGGGAGCTGGGCATCGGCTACGGGGGGATGATCTACCGCGATGTGGCCGAGAGCTTGGATCCGGAGCGGGCCGACGAGCGATTCGCCGGCCGGACCTTCTGTTTCGTGGGGTTCAACGCCTTGAACGAATGCGAGAAACGGTTGTTCGGCTACTTGAAGGAGACCGGTGTCGGGCGGTTCTACTGGGATTACGACAATTATTTTTACCGGTCGGAGGATCAGGAGGCCGGTCGGTTCATTCGGCGGAACGTGGCGCGGTTCGGCGACGACGCGCCGGGCTTCGAGCGGGACAACTTCGTGCAGGCCAAGCGCATCGAGGCGATCTCGACCCCGTCCGATATCCTGCAGTGCAAGGCCCTGTACCGCGAGCTGGAGGCCATCTACCGCGAACAAGGCTTCGTGGACAAGGAGACGGCCGTGGTGCTGACCGACGAATCGCTCCTGCTGCCGGTGCTGCACTCCATTCCGCCGGAGGTCGGACAGCTCAACGTCACGATGGGCTATCCGCTGGTCCATACGGTGCCTTACCTGCTGTTGGAGCGGCTGTTGATGCTCCAGAGCCATGTTCGCGAAGGCCATTTCTCGCACACCGACGTGTTGGGGCTCCTGTCCCATCCGTATGTGGCCGAGCGGGCCGGCGAGGCGGCACGCGAGGTGGCCCGGCGGATCGATACGTGGCAGACGGTGTGGGTGCCGACCGAGTTTTTCGAGGGCGATGAGCTGCTGAGGGCGATTTTCAGACCCGTCGACGGGGTCGAACAGATGCAGAGCTATGTCGAGGAGATCCTCTCGGGGCTCGGCGGCGTGGCTTCCGACACGGAAGAGGCGCGCGAACGCAAGGAGTTTATTTTCACCATTCTGGACAACGTGGTCCGGCTCGGCCATACGGTGCGGGAGTGCGGCATCGACCTGCCGCGGGGCATCTACATCGCGCTGTTGCGGCAGACGCTGGCCCGGTGCCGGGTACCTTACGAGGGGGAGCCGCTCAGCGGCTTGCAGATCATGGGGATCCTCGAGACCCGTAACCTCGACTTCGACAACGTCATCCTGCTCTCGCTCACCGACGACACCTTTCCCGGGAATCGCGAGGGGAGCTCCTACGTGCCGTTCAACCTGCGGCAGGCTTTCGGCCTCCCTACGCCGCAGGACCACGAGGCGATGTATGCCTACTACTTCTACCGCCTCATTGCACGCTGCCGGCGGCTCACGATGATGTACAGCTCGGCGGCCGACGACCAGCGAACCGGAGAGCAGAGCCGGTACATCTACCAGCTGGAGTACGAGTCGCCCCACCGGGTCGAACGGGCCAACGTCAACCTGCGGATCGACTACCGGCCGGTGGAGCCGATCCGGGTCGAGAAGTCGCCCGAGATCCTGAACCGGTTGAGGGGGATGGAGTTCTACCCGTCGAAGCTGAACCGCTATATCGACTGCCCGCTGAAGTTCTACTTCGCGGACATCGAGCGGCTCGAGACGCCGGAGCAGATCGAACAGGAGGTGACGCACCTGGACGTGGGGAATACGCTCCACCGGGCGATGGAGCTGCTCTACGGGCCGTTGGTGGGGCAGCCCGGCGCGGCGCAGCGGATCGGCACCCTCTCGACGGACCGCAAACGCCGTGTCGTCGAACAGGCCATGACGGACGTCATGGGGGCGCGCGGCCAACAAATCGAACTCAGCGGACGCATCATGCTCCACCGAGACATCGTCCTGCGCTACGTGGAGCAGATCACGCGGTACGACGCGGCGCGAACGGACGGTTTTGTGGTGCAGGGGCTGGAACGCAAGGTGAAACACCGGTTCGTCCTGGGTGGCGACCGTTCGGTGGTGCTGGCCGGGGTGGCCGACCGGGTCGACCTGCTGGCCGACGGCTCGTTACGCATCGTGGACTACAAGAGCGGCGGCGACCGCACGGAGTTCGAATCGGTCGAAGGGCTCTTCGTCAACGAGCGGGTCGACAAACGCACCGGAGAGCTGGGTTATCGCGCCCACAACGGCGCAGTGCTCCAGACACTCCTTTATGCGCTGGTGTTCCGGGCGGCGGAACGCACCGACGTCTCGCCGGCGCTCTACGTGGCTCGTAAAATGGGGCTGCCGGACTTCTCGCCCTATCTGCTCTGCGAGGCGGACGACTCCCGTCCCCTCGAACGCCTCTCGACGCAACAAGCCGATGCGCTCTCTCAAGGTCTGGAACAACTCCTGAGCTCGCTCCTGGACCCTGCCACGCCATTCACCCAAACACCCTACGAACAATCCTGCGCCTTCTGCGACTTCCGCACAATCTGTCGTAAATAAATACAAAATTCCATCCTGCTCGGGTGCTCTTTCATTGGCTACGAGCCGAAACTGCCGCTTTTTACCTACGGTTTCCTCGCGCTACCTCGGCATAGCCCGCAAGCGGCCTCTGCCCTCGGAACGCTGCTCGGTTGAAAAAAGCGGCACCAAAACCGACGCTGCCAGCGAGAGCAGAGCGGGCTTGCACGCTTTGCCGAGCGGCGAGGAGGAAACCGAAGGTAAACTTTTGAGATAGCATACGCTACGCCTTAGGCTCCGCAGTCCTCAGGTTTATGGGTGGGGACGTTCGGCGAGGCGCGTAAAGTAATTACAACCTCATCGCGCCCCCGCCAAACGTCCCCACCCAAACACAGGCTGACACGGCCAAAGCATCCCAGCGGGATGCGTTCTGAAGTCTTTTTGGTTCTTTTTCTTCAGAAAAAGAACAGTACCCGCACGTAGCTAACGAACGGGTACTGAACAAGAATGAGTTTTGTAGTATTTTATTTACGGCTGAGTTTATCGAACAAGGGTCGTAGGCTGACCAGGTTATGGACAATAGTCGGCAGTTGGTCGATTGCGACCCGTTCCTGTTGCATGGAGTCGCGGTGGCGAATCGTTACGGTGTTGTCTTGGGTGGATTGGTGGTCGACCGTGATGCAGAGCGGCGTACCGATAGCGTCCTGTCTGCGATAGCGTTTCCCGATGGAGTCTTTTTCGTCGTACTGGACGTAGTAGTCGAATTTGAGGTCATTGACGATTTTGCGTGCCACCTCCGGCAGTCCGTCTTTTTTGACCAGCGGCAGCACCGCCACTTTGACCGGAGCCAAGGCCGCCGGGAAGCGCATCACGACCCGTTCTTCGCCGTTGTCGAGTTTCTCTTCGGTGTAGGCCGCCGAGAAGACCTGGAGGAACATCCGGTCGACCCCGATAGAGGTTTCCACTACATACGGCGTATAGCTTTCGCCGCTTTCCGTGTCGAAGTACTGGATCTTCTTGCCCGAGAACTTGGCGTGCTGCGAGAGGTCGAAATCGGTCCGGGAGTGAATCCCTTCGACCTCCTTGAACCCGAACGGGAATTCGTACTCGACGTCCGTAGCCGCATTGGCGTAGTGGGCCAGTTTTTCATGGTCGTGGAACCGGTAGCGCTCGTCGCCGAACCCGAGAGCACGGTGCCAGTTCATCCGGAACTGCCGCCAGTGTTCGAACCACTGCATTTCGGTCCCCGGTTTGACGAAGAACTGCATCTCCATCTGTTCGAATTCGCGCATCCGGAAGATGAACTGCCGGGCTACGATTTCGTTGCGGAACGCTTTCCCGATCTGCGCGATCCCGAACGGGATCTTCATCCGGCCGGTTTTCTGCACATTGAGGAAGTTGACGAAAATCCCCTGCGCCGTCTCCGGCCGCAGGTAAACGATGCTGGCTCCGTCCGCCGTCGACCCCATCTGGGTGCTGAACATGAGGTTGAACTGCCGCACGTCGGTCCAATTCCTGGTCCCGCTGATCGGACAAGCGATTTCGAGTTCTTCGATCAGCGCTTTGACTCCAGCCAAGTCATTGGCATTGAGCACTTCGGCCATCTTCTCATGCGCCGCGTCCCGCTTGGCCTGCAACTCCAGCACACGTCCATTGGTCGTCACGAACTGCTCCCGGTCGAAAGCCTCCCCGAAACGTTTCGCCGCTTTGGCCACCTCTTTTTCGATCTTCTCGTCCTGCTTGGCGATCCAGTCTTCGATCAGCACATCGGCCCGATACCGTTTTTTGCTGTCCTTGTTGTCGATCAACGGGTCGTTGAACGCCCCCACGTGTCCCGAAGCCTCCCAGGTCTTCGGGTGCATGAAAATGGCGGCGTCGATCCCCACGATGTTGTCGTGCAACTTGGTCATCGCGTCCCACCAATACCGCTTGATGTTGTTCTTCAACTCGACTCCCAACTGCCCGTAGTCGTAAACGGCCGAAAGTCCGTCATATATCTCGCTCGATGGGAAAATAAACCCGTACTCCTTGCTATGTGCAATCAGCTTCTTGAAAAGTTCTTCCTGTGTCATCTTGGTCTGTTTATCGAACCACAAATGTAATAATTTTCGTCTTGAGTAACCTGGATGGAACTGTTCTTTTGTTGGCTTTGTCTTCCTCGTTTTCCGCTCGGCAATTGGCAAACCGCCGTGTTTGGCTACTGTATGGAACTGTTCTTTTTGTGAACAAAAAGAACCAAAAAAA
>CAJTNK010000033.1 GCA_910577885.1 uncultured Rikenella sp. | reverse complement strand
ATACAACGTACCGTATCCTCTGTTATTTCCCGCGTCGCGGAAGCCCGGGGCCGGGTGCCGCTGGACACTCGAAAGCTGGGGTTTTACCACCGGAGCTTTGTTGCTGGGTACGTTGGGCGTTTTGCTGGCCTGGCGGGCGAGAAAATTTGCGGAGAAAGCCCCAACAAAACACCCTATAGGCATGCTGACCGGGTCTGTCGGTTGAGAGTTCACAAAGCCGAGAAGAAAGAAAAAGGCACCTTTGCCGGAGAGCGGAAGGTGCCTGAAGAAGTGTTGACCCGCTAGGATTCGAACCCAGAAAGACAGAACCAGAATCTGTAGTGTTACCATTACACCACGGGTCAATAAGATGTCTTTTTATCGTTGTCGCCGCCGAAGCCGGCAGCAAGGTTTGAAAGACACTGCAAATTTAATGCGTCCGGTTGAAATCCGCAAAAAAATCTTTCAAAAAAAGTTGACCCACCAGGACTCGAACCTGGAACGACAGAACCAAAATCTGCTGTGTTACCATTACACCATGGGTCAATACACGGCGCGCGGCGGCGAGTGCCTCCGAACGATGGGCAAAAGTAAGTTTTTTTCTCCGAATCCCCAAATAACTTTTGCAAAAGGTTCTTTCCGGGTCCCGGGCGAGGGGCCGTCGAACGGAGAAAAAAGGTTATCTTTGCTAACAAAAACACAAACGTACACGCGATGGATTTTATCGAAGAATTGACCTGGCGCGGCATGATTCACGACATGATGCCCGGCACCGCGGAACAACTCAAGAAAGAGATGACGACGGCTTACCTGGGGATCGACCCGACGGCCGATTCGCTGCATATCGGTCACCTGGTGGGGGTGATGATGCTCAAACATTTTCAGCGTTGCGGCCATAAGCCGATAGCGCTGGTGGGGGGGGCGACCGGTATGATCGGCGACCCGAGCGGCAAGTCGCTGGAGCGTAACTTGCTCGACGAAGAGACTTTGCGCCACAACCAGGCGGCTATCAAGGCGCAGCTCTCGAAGCTGATCGACTTCGACAGCGATGCGCCGAATGCGGCCGAGATGGTGAACAACTACGACTGGATGAAGGGGCAGACCTTTCTGGGCTTCATTCGCGATATCGGGAAACTCATCACGGTCAACTATATGATGGCCAAAGACTCGGTCAAGAAGCGGTTTTCGGGCGAGGGCGAGGGGATGTCGTTCACGGAGTTCACCTACCAGTTGGTGCAGGGGTTCGACTTCCTGACGCTGTACGAGACCAAGAACTGCCATTTGCAACTCGGCGGATCGGACCAGTGGGGGAACATCACCACCGGGACCGAGCTCATCCGGCGAAAGGCCGGCGGAGAGGCTTTTGCCTTGACCTGTCCGCTGATTAAGAAGGCCGACGGGACGAAGTTCGGGAAGACCGAGAGCGGCAACGTGTGGCTCGATCCGCGATATACCTCGCCGTATAAGTTCTACCAGTTCTGGGTCAATGTGAGCGACGAGGATGCGGAACGGTACATCAAGATCTTCACGCTGCTCGACCGGGAGACCGTCGAGGGGCTGATCGCCGAGCATCGCGAGGCGCCGCATTTGCGGAAACTGCAGAAACGGTTGGCCGAGGAGCTGACTACCATGATTCACTCGCGGGAGGAGTACGAACGGGCCGTGGCGGCCAGCTCGATTCTGTTCGGCGGGGGAGCCGAGGCGTTGCGGTCGGCCGACGAGCGGACCATTCTGGAGGTGTTCGACGGCGTGCCGCAGTTCGAGGTTTCGGCGGCGGATTTGGCGGTTGCGGGCGGTGTGCCGTTTTCGACGCTCTGTACCGAGAAAGCGGCGGTGTTCGCCTCGAAAGGCGAACTGCGGCGGCTGGTGCAGGGGGGCGGGATTTCGCTCAACGGAACCAAGGTGGCCGAGGCGGACGCGGTCGTTACGGCCGGGGAGCTGATCTCGGGCAAATACCTGCTGGTGCAGAAGGGCAAGAAAAATTACTTCCTGCTGACGGCGAAGTAGGTTTTTTAGGCTCGTCGAACCCTATCTCGACAAACAACCGACAGACCACTAACCCAAATACACCATGTTGAAAAAAGTATTCTTTGCCGTGTTGGCGCTGGGCCTCGCGTGCGCTGCCCGGGCCCAGGAACCGGAAAACGACTATGTCCGGGTGGGCGACAAACTTTACGACATCGAACCTCACGACACGGAGGGCAATTACTCCTACCTCTCGGACTATGCCGGGAAGGACGGCAAGTACCTCCTGGTTCTCTTTTGGACCTCGAACTGTCCGCGGTGCCACGCCGCCTTCCCGGAGGTGGCCAAGTACGCCGAACGCTATGCCGACAAACTCGCCGTGGTGGGCGTCATGCTCAGCGACAACCACAACGGCTGGATGGAGATGTACCGCTACCGAAAACCGTTCGAGTGGCCCAACCTCTCGGACGGCAAACTCCTCGGCGAAGGGGCGGCGGTGCCTTACGGAATAGGCCTCTATCCGACTTTCGTGCTCGTCGAACCGACCGAAAACAAAATCGTCCGCATGTGGAGCGGCTTCAAACTCGACCGATTCCAAGCCGAAATGAAACCCCTCTTTCCACCGGTGCTTTAGCTACGGACCGGTACCGCTCTTGCTACCTTCGTTTTGCTTTTGTGTAGTTTGCGAACCGTGTTTGGTTACAGTACGGAACTGTTCTTTTTGTTCACAAAAAGAACAGTACCCTCCTGTTGCTAAAGCACTATTTGCACATTACGCCAAGACAAAAGCGAGGGAGGGAAGAGAGGGTGGATTACGTTCGGATGATAGCTCGGTTGTTTTGTCCGTCGACGAAGACGAAGAGGTCGGTGGGGAAAGTGACCCGGCGGAAGTGAGGGGTTTCGGCGGTTGCGGGGAGGTTGTCGAGGGTCGTGGTGTCGAAGCGTCCGTCTCCGATGGCCGGGTTGAGCGTCAGGTAGCCGACGCCGAACGAGGTTAGGTTTTGGAAGAAGTGGGTGCCTTGGGAGGGGTCTACGCGGAACTCTTCGAGGCCGCATTCCGCGATGACCCGCGCTTCGGAGATCTGCGGCCACCGGACCGGGATCCCCAGCCACGGGTCGCTCGATCCCCAACGCCCAGGGCCGATCAGGATGTAGTTCAGTCCGGCTTGCTTCATCTCCGTGTTCAGAGCGTCGATCTCGGCCGCCATCTGCGGCGTCTCGGTGCGGTCGAAGGTCCCTGGTTTGACGTAGATAATGTCCCTGAGCCCTTCGATGCGCCCCAGGCCGAGGGCCGATTCGGCGTAGAGTATCGCCCCGTCGGGTTGCGCCTCGGGCGATGACCAGTCCAGCCGCGTGCGTTGCATGGCCTCCGCGATCGGCCGGATTTGGAGGAAGTTGAAGATCTTTTCTTCGCCGTAGGGCACGTCCATGTTGACCGCAAACTCGATCTCGACCGGCGATTTCATCTCCTCGGCGCCGATTCGCAGCAGGTCGCGCAGGATCTCGGCCAGCGGGAAGGTGTCGTACTTGAGGATATGGGCGAAGGTGATGAGCTTTCGCCCTTTTTCGTTGGGCGAGTCGCTGATCGTCTGGTTCTGGGCGTCCCAGGTCGATGCCGCGTAGCGCATGTTCCGGAAGTGCGTGGCGCGCGGGATCTCGAACCGCGCGAGGTTCACCGCGTCGTCCGTCGACGTGCGCAGCCGCGACGGATCGAGCGACAAGGCGTACATCACCCGCTGCGTGTCGCGGAGCGTCAGCTCCGGGGTCGAGAGTTGCAGCACGTGTTGCGGGTAGGCCGGCGAGAAACGGAGCGTGATTCCCCCCTCGACTACCAGTTTGCCGAGCCCCAGGGCGATGTTCGCAATCCCGTCTTCGGGCCGTTCGTCGCCGATCGGGTAGAAGTTCAGCGACCGCGCCACTCCCGAGAGGGTCGGGAAGTAGTATCCGTCGTCCTCCGTGCCGCAAATCTCCTGGATCACGACCGCCATCTTTTCGTCGGCCAGGCTGTTGGAGCTGGCCTCGATGTAGGCCCGGCTGGCCCGGTAGTAGACCGACGCATAGACTCCTTTGATCGCTTTGCCGAGCATCCGGATCATCTGATCCTCGTTGTCGACCCGGGGGACCATATAGGTGGAGTAGATGCCGGCGAAGGGCTGGAAGTGGGAGTCCTCGAGTTTGGAGCTGGAGCGGACGGCCAGCGGCCGCCGGACGTTCCGCAGAAAGACCCGCAGGTCCTCGACCACCCGGTCCGGCAGCCGAGCCCCGGAGAATTCGGACAGTATGTCGGCATCGTCCAGCTCCTCGCTCTGAAGGTATTGCAGGCCGTTCTCGGCGATGAAGCGGTCGAAGTGGTCGGTGGCCAGCACCAGCGTCCGCGGGATCGTCACCCGAACCCCCTCCCACTTGTCGTAGAGCTTGTACTCCTCGAGCATGTTGCCGATAAAGGCCAGTCCGCGGGCCTTGCCGCCCAGCGATCCCGAACCGCTGCGGGCGAAGCTGATGTACCTGTTGTAGGTGGCCGGGTCGAACTCCGCCACGACCCCCTGGCCCATCTGCCGGCGATAGCCTTTGATGGCGTCGAGGATGAATTTCCGCAGCTGGTCCGGCGTGTCGAACATGCTGTTGGTCATCCCCCGCAGCATGTGGGCCAGCGAGAAGATCCCCCGGGCATAGAGCCATTTCGAGAGCATGTTCCGGGCCGTATAGTAGGTCATCGTGTCGGTCGAGATGCGTTCGAGCGCCTCCTGCATCTGTCCGAGGTCGCCGGCGCGGGCCACCTCTTCGCCCGTCATCGGGTCGTAGAAGACGAAATCGCCGAAGGCCAGTCGCCGGTCGATCAGGTCGCCCAGTTCGTCCAGCAGCCGCGGCGAGCGTTTGTGGATGAAGTCTACGCCCAGCTCGGCGGCGTCTCGCCGGTGGTCGAGGTTGGTGGACTGGAGCACGATGGGCATTGTCGGCCGGTCGCTCAGCACCTGGCGGCACAGGGCCAGACCGGCGCAGGTGTCGATCTCGCCGCACCCCGACGGCTCGTTTCGGCTGAACGAGACGTCGGAGATGATTCCCAGCAGGTTGTCCTTGTAGAGCTCGTAGTACCGCACGGCTTCGTCGTACGACCGGGCAAAGAGAATCTTGGGCCGGGCCCGTTTGCGCAGCATCCGCTGCTGCTCGTTGAGGGCCTCCCGCACGAACTCGTTCCCCTGCCGGATAATCATCCGGTAGAGGGCCGGCAGGTAGGCCGAGTAGAACCGCACGTTGTCCTCCACCAGCAAAATGGCCTGTACGCCGATCCCCAGGATGTCCTCGCGGGCGTTCATCCGGTCTTCGAGCATCTTGATGATGGCCAGGATCAGGTCGGCATTCCCCTGCCAGCTGAACATGTAGTCGATGGCCGACGTATCGGCCTCGACGACGCGGCGCGCCACCTCGCGCGAAAACGAACTCATCAGCACGAACGGGATCCCGGGCCACTGCGCCCGCACCCGCCGCGAGAGGCTGAAAACATCCATCTCGCCGATGTTGAACATCGTGATAATCAGGTCGATCTGCTCTCCCGCGCGCAGCCTCTCCAATGCCTCGGAACCGGAACTCACCCGAACGAACGACGGCGGATTCGTCAAACTCAGATCCCCGTACTCCCGAACCATCTGTGCCTCGATATGACCGTCCTCCTCCAACGTGAACTGGTCATAGGAACTGCAAACCAACAGGATCCGACGGATACGCTCCTGCATCAAATTGTGGAAATCTATATCCACATAGAATTTCTCACTGTACTTCCCCATTTTATCCCTATTTTTGCTCGTAACTTATATTCTATCGGTCTTTCTTTGGCTACGGGCTGGAACCGTCCTTTTACCCTTCGGTCTCCTCGTGTTGCTTCGGCGTAATGTGCTAATCGTTCTTTCGTTGACCGTATGGAACTGTTCTTTTTGTGAACAAAAAGAACCAAAAAAACTTTCAGCTAGCATACGCTATGTATGAGGCTCCGCAATCCTCAGGTTGTGGGTGGGGCGTTCGGCGAGGCGCGTAAGGTAACTACAGCCTCATCGCGCCTACGCCAAACGTCCCCACCCAAAGCACGCGGCTGACACGGCCAAAGCATCCCAGCGGGATGCGTTCTGAAGTCTTTTGGGTACCTTTTCTTCAGAAAAGGTACAGTACCCTCCCGTTCATCAAACACGGTTGGGCAAACAACATGGAAAGCAAAACGAGTGAAGCGAAGTTAAAAAAGAACAGTACCCTCCAGCACAATGAACGGACAGAGAGGATATAAGATACGAGTTAAAAGTAGTGAAAAAATATGGGAAGATATCAGTTGCGGGAAGTAAAAAGTCGGAGTGATGTGCGGATGTTTTTGCGGATGGCCCGTAAGATCTATGCCGGGGATCCGATGTGGGTAGAGCCGTTGGAGGGAGATGTGGAGAGTGTTTTCGATCCGTCGAAGAACGCGTTGTTTGCGGGAGGTGAGGCGATCCGTTGGACGCTTCATGATGCGGAGGCCGGTGGAGAGGTTGTGGGTCGTATCGCGGCGTTTTATAACCGGGAGATGAGTGCCGGCGAGCCTCAGCCGACCGGGGGGTGCGGATTTTTCGAGTGTATCGACGACCAGGAGGCGGCCGATGTGCTGTTCGATGCGGCTCGGGAGTGGCTCGCTGTGCGTGGGATGGAGGCGATGGACGGCGGGATCAATTTCGGCGACCGGTTGCAGTGGTGGGGGGTGCTGGTCGAGGGGTTCACGCTGCCGCTCTACGGGATGAACTACAATCCGCCTTACTATGGGCGGTTGTTCGAGACGTACGGTTTCCGGAACTATTTCGACCAGCATACCTATTTGCGGCCGCTGGAGGTCCATGCGATGCCCGAAGCGTTGTATCAGAAGGCCGAACGGTTGTTCGCCAATCCGGATTACCGGTTCGCGGCGGTGGATATGAGCGATAAAAAGCGGGTGGCGCAGGATTTCATGGCGGTCTATAACAGCGGCTGGGCCCAGTTTTCGGGGGTGAAGCCGATGGATTTCGAGCATGCGCTGGCGATGGTGCGGACGCTGGCGCCGATTGTGGATCCGGAGGTGCTCTATTTCGCTTTCCACAAGGGGCAGGCGATCGGATTTTTCGTGATCGTGCCCGACCTGAACCCGTTGATTCAGGATTTCCACGGGCGTTTCGGATGGTGGAACAAGCTCCGGCTGCTGTGGCGGCTCAAGATGCGCCGCCGGAAGGGGCGGTTGTTCGGTGTGGTGTTCGGCGTGGCGGCCGAGTTCCAGGGGCGGGGGGTCGAGGCGGCGATGATCCGGCGGTTCGAACAGTACGTCGAGCGCAATCCGGATCGGTATAGCTCGCTGGAGTTGGCCTGGATCGGCGATTTCAATCCGCTGATGATGCGGATGGTCGAGAGTTATGTGCGGGCGGTGAAGTATAAGCGGCATGTGACTTACCGCTACCTGTTCGACCGCTCGAAGCCGTTCGAACGAGCGCCGAAGCTGGGCAAGGTGCGGGCGCCGAAAAAAGAGGAGTAGAGCGATAGGCGGGGGAGGAGCGCACGGGCGTCCTCCCCCGGTCTTTTGGAGCCGGTTTTGGGGGCGTTCTGTGTGGGGGTGAGTTCTTTTCGGGCGCCGTTCTGTCGGTCCGCCCTCGCCCCGGGTCACAACACCTCCGCCTGGGCCGCCGACACAGACTCCGAGGTGCGGCCCAGTTCGCGGCAGGCGGCAATCGATTCCAGAAAAACGATCCCGGCCAACGGTTTGTAGTCCGGTCCTGCGGCCGCACGCAACTGCTCGTCGCGCCACGTCGTGCAGAGCTCCTCGATCCGTCGGCCGATCTCCCGGGCCTCTTCGACCGTTTCGTCGGTCGGCGTCTCGAGGTTCGTCGTCATCAGATACAAGGCTTGTTCCGTCAGTCCGAGCAGTCGTTCGGACCGTTCCCGCCACTCGGGGCCGAACCACAGGTCGTGCTCCTTGCGGGTACGGAGCGCGCGGGCCAGGGAGAGGTTCTCGCGGCTGATGAGCCCGATCCGCGCGATGGCCCGGAACAGCAGCTGGAGCCGACGGATAGCCCGTTCGCTGTTGTCCTGCGAGGCGATTTGCGACAGGTAGCCCACAATTTCGCGTTCGACGCGTTCCGTAATCCGGGCATACTTCTCGACCCGGGCATAAACCTCGTGGAACTCCTGTGTCTGGGCGATCGCGGTCAACGACCGCGCCATGTCGAACATCTTGAAGACCCGCTTGGCCTGGTTCGTCACCTCGTTGCGAGCCTGGAGGAGCGCCAGTTCGGGCGACGAGAGGAAGCCCGAGTCGAACGCCACCAACCGCCGCCGGCTCTCGTCGGGCGTGCGGCGCACCAGTCGGGTCACCAGGCGCATGAACGCCGGGATGAGTCCCACACAAAGGAAGACGTTCACGAGGTTGAAGCCGGTGTGGAACAGGGCCAGCATCAACGGCAGGGCGGTGGCCGTGTCGGAGAGTCCGTCGCGCCCGAAGAGACCGCAGATTCCGGCCGAGATCCACGGCAGCAGCGGCACGGCCCACAGCAGCCCGGTGACGTTGAACAGCGTGTGGAAGAGGGCGGCGCGCCGGGCCGAGGTATTGGCCCGGATGGCGGCCAGATTGGCCGTGAGGGTGGTGCCGAGGTTCTCGCCGAGGACCATCGCCGCACCGGCCTCGAACGGTATCCAGCCGTTCTGACACAGAATGATCGTCAGTACGATCGTGGCACTGGAGGATTGCAGAATGGCGGTCAGCACGATGCCGATCAGCAGGAACAGAATCGCCGACAGATAGCCCAGCCCGGCATAGGCCGTGAGCGACTGAAAGAGCCCTGTGCGGATGGCGATGCTGCCCATGACGGACTGCAGGACGCCCAGGCCGAAGAGCATCAACGCGAAACCGATCAGTATCTCGCCGGCCGCGCGGTAGCGGCTGCGGTGCAGCAGGATGAGGGCAAAACCCGCTCCGACCAGCGGGATCGAGACGACCGAGAAGTCGAACGTGAATCCGAACAGCACCAAAATCCAAGCCGTGGCCGTCGTCCCGATGTTCGCTCCCATCACCATGCCGATGGCCTGCCGCAGGTTGACGATGCCGGCGTTGACGAAACCGACGATCATCACGGTCATGGCACTCGACGACTGTACGGTGGCCGTCACGGCTGCCGTCGAGGCGATCTGCGCCGCCGGGGTCGCGGTCATCCGCCCCATCGCCCGACGAAGACGACTCCCCGACGTGCGCTGCAATGCCTCGCTCATGAGCTTCATCCCGTACAGAAAAAGACCCAACGAACCGATAATATTCAGCAAACGGATCAAAATCTCCATGTGTGTGTTTGGACAGATCTGTTCCACAAAAGTACAATTTTCCGGGCGGGTTTGCCTCTTCTCCGATTCGGAAGAGGGTATGAAAAGGGCTGTTTCCCCCGTGGAATGAGGGAAACAGCCCCTATCGAACACTCTCGCTGAGAGAGCTCCGATCGATTATCTACTACTCTTCGGCCGATCTCTTGGGCGTGAGCCGAATGGTCAGCGTATCGATAAACGGCAAAGCCCGGTCCCCGAAGTGAGGAAAGTCACCGCACAAGGTCAGAGTCAACGGCTCCGTAATTCGTTCTGGAAAGAGCCGAATCGGAAACACATAGGTCGTGTCGTCAATCCGAGTTGCGGGTTCGGTTTCCGGAAAGGCATAATGCCACTCCTTAACCGCCGTCGTCCGATCATAATCGATCGTCCCAACAGCCCCTTTACCGGCATAGATCGCCTCTTTGGTAATGACTACGAACGGCACGTCGATCTGCGTCACTTCGCTCCCCACCGCCACATCCATTTCACGGACCTGATAAGAGATCTTCGACACCTCCAATTCTTTCGGCTCCGTGGCCTGATCCTTATCGCAAGCCAAAACCAAACATGCCGCAAAACAGGCGATTCCACTTCGAAACGCCATCCTCAAACAGTTGTACATAACGGTTATTGTTAGTGGTTATTTTACTTGCTCGCGTGCAAAAATTACATTCAGGATTCCCCCTTGGGCGTGAGCCGGATGGTCAGTTGGCGATATGTAGGTAAGCCATATGCAGCTCGCAAAACGATCTGCATCGGTTGGGTAATTTTGTCCGGATGGATGGTCATCGGGATCGAGGTACGTAGATCGGCATTAGGCTTTAGATCAGGTGCAAGGAATCCGAAATTGCGGTCGTCCTGCTTTACTAAAGTCGGAAACTCGAATTGTTCGCCGTATTGAGCCAACATGTTATTATCATAATCCACTTCTATGATAAATGTCATCCAACCGTTTTCGGACAGCGGGAAAACTATTGGAATATTGATCCCTGTCGTATTTGGATATACGTCTATGGACATCTGAGACTCTCCGAATCCTATTGCGGCCTGCTCCGGAACAGGAGTCTCTTTTTTGCAAGCGGTTAATGTCAATAATGAAAAAAATGCGATCAATAATCTTTTCCCTGGCATATTTTCAACTTTAAATGTTAATCACGAGAATTTGTGCAGTATTTTCGCCCGTTCCGCTTGACCAAGCTTCATAAGCAGCGCTTACTGTATATTGGAAGTGCGGAGCAATGCAAAGATGCAATCTGGAATTACATGAAATACGACCTGTAGATTTTACGCCTCCTAACCCTATGGCAAAAAAAGTTTGCGATGCATCAATTTGGGATGATAGATCGGTGTAAGGTTTATCATAGCCAGGTCTCATTCGACAACGGAATGAATAATCTGCTTTATAGTCATTCCATCCGAACAGATTCTTTTTCTGAGCTGTTACTTGAACATAAACTTCAGCTCCGTTACGGACCGCCCATGCCCAAAACTTTTTCTTTCCGGATTTAACATAGACTTGATTTGTTTTTGTCTCCGGCGAGATACGAGATTGAATCTCGGTTGATTCGTGGGCTACGCGGTAATACATCGTTTGCTCGAATCGCTCGTAGTTGTAGTTCTTAATCTGATCGCCCACAAGCACATTCCCATCGGCGTTCAGAATCATTTCATAGGCAAAACGGCTGGCCGCCACATAAGGCTGGAAGTCCTCTTCTTCCAAATTGTCGTTGAACAGGAATTGCTTCTGATATTTTGCCTTGAAAGCCGGATATTCGTCCAAAGAAGTCATAGCCTGAAATTCCGCCAAAGCAATCTCTCGCGCCATCTCCTGCGACACGAACCCAATCGAGTCATACCAAGCTGACAACGTTGCTTCGTCCATCTTTAACAGCATCGACAACGTTTGTTCGATAGCTGCCTCATCGGCAAATTTCAACATCCCATTCTCCACCTCGACAGCCGCAGTCCCCGATGTGGTTTCGGCAGCCGCCCGAACCGGAATCGGCAATTGTTCTTCCAATACCGAAGACTTGTTACAGGACGCAAACGTCATTACGGATGCTGCAATCAATAAGATCTTTTTCATTGATACGAATTTAAAAGAGATTCAAAATGCGACAATATTTTTCCGGAAAGATAATGGTCATTTATCGCCACAAATATATCTCATAAAAAATCAAAAAGCAACTTTTAGTACAAAACAACAAACAAAAAGAACATCCACGCCCTTTGTTCGTCATTTATTTCGTTTTGCGCGCCTCTCGGCCGAAGCTTTGCCCCAGCCATCGGGGTAGGATGAGTGCTCCCATGATGAGGTACGGGTAGTAGGTGACGAGTCTCCAAAGGAGTGCGATGACGGCGGCGGTGCCGACCTGGAGGGAGGTTTCGACCGGGATTACGTCGTTCAGGAAGTGGGTGAAGAGGTATTCGGCAAATCCGCTCCCCCCGGGCGTCGGTGCGACCAGGAGCATGATCCACATGGCGAGTTGTCGGGCGAAGACCAGCAGGTGGTCGCTGAGCGCGAAGAAGCCCAGGAAGAGTGCATTGGCCACCAGGTAGCGCGAGCTCCAGGAGAGGAAGGTGGCCGCGAAGGATTGTATCCAGAAGCGGGGTTTGTAGCCGCGGATTTCGATGGCGCTGCGGACGATGTCGCGTCCGGCTCGGACGGCTCCCGGTCGCCAGCGGCGCAGGACGGGCAGCGAGAAGAGTTTGGTGAGGAGCCATTTCAGCCCGATCGGGTTGAAGAACAGTCCGTAGCTCAGCAGGAGGAGGTAGGCGAGTTTGAGTCCGTAGCCGATCGAGGCGAAGAGCATCAGTTCGTGTCCCAAGGGTCCGGCGAAGAGCCGGTCGCCGCCGATGACGAAAAAGACGATCGGGAAGATGACGGCAAAGTAGAGTTCGTCGAAAAACGAGGTGAGCATGACGATGGCTGCGCTCCGCCCGACGGGAATCCCTTCTTTGTGGACGAAGACCACCGCCACGCTGGTGCCGCCGATGGCCGACGGTGTGACGGCCGAGGTGAATTCCCACAGCATGATGACCCGAAAGGCCTGTTTCCAGGTGAGTTGTCCGCGGCTGAAGAGGCGTATCCGGATCATGTAGCCGAGGTCGCGCCCCACCATGAAGAGAAAGGCGAGGAGGATGAAAAACAGGGCGTGGGGGGTGAAGCGGACGTGGCGGAAGATGGCGGGGTCGAAGTCCCGTGCGATCATCCAGGCCACGAAGCCGAGTCCGAGCAGGACCGGCAGGGCGATCTTCCACCACCGGATGCGTCCGACAGAGGTCTTTTCCATGGCGTGTGTGGTTCCCGAGTTTACTGTGAGGCGGGCTCTCCGGACAAAGGTAGCGTTATTTGCCGAAAAACGGTGTACATTTGCCGGGTCGGCCGGGGGGTAGGGGGTGGGGCCCGGCAGTGTCTCTTCTATTACTGAAAATCCGGGGGCGAATTCATGCGCGTCATGCTATTTGTGATATCTGTGGGTGTGAGCCTGTTGACGGCTTCGGCGACGAGTGGCCGGGAGCCTTCCTGCGGCAGGTGGTTGACGGTGGCGACCTATAATGTCTGCAACCTGTTCGATACGATCAACGATCCGGAGGTGCAGGATCTGGTACTCTCTCCGGAGGAGTTCCGGGAGAAGGTCTCTGCGCTGGCGGGGGTGGTCGGAGGATTGGCTCCGGACCTGCTGGCCTTGTGCGAGGTCGAGAAAGCCGAAGTTGTGCGGGAGCTGGCTGCGACCGAACCGCTCGACACCCTCCCGTACCGTGTTGTCCACTACGACTCGCCCGATCGACGGGGGATCGATGTGGCGCTGCTCTACCGGGCCGATCGGCTTCGGCTGGTGGCCTCGGAGCCGATCCGGGCCCCCGAAGGGTATCCGACTCGCGATGTGTTGAGGGCGGAGTTCGAACTCTGCGGTACGTCGCGGCGGTTGGCGGTCTATGTGCTCCACTTGCCGTCGCGACGAGGCGGATACGCTCGGGCGGCGGCCATGCGGGAGATGGTTGCCGCACAGGTCGCCGAGCTGGCGGCGACCGAAGAGCCGGAGGTCGGGGTGGTGGTGTTGGGCGACCTGAACGACTTACCTTCGTCGGGTCTCGTTCGCCGGACGCTGGCCGGCGAGAGCTCCGGGCTGCGGTGTCTGACGGTGGGTCCGCATCGTCGTGGGCAGGGTTCGTATGCCTGGCGAGACACGTGGCTGATGTACGACCATATTCTGGTGAACGGTGCGGTGGATGCGATCGGCGATGCCCGGATTTTTCGCCGTCCCGAGATGTTGACACCGGAGGGTCGTTTTCGGGGCTATCCCGACCGGCGGATCAGCGACCACCTCCCGGTCTACGTCCGAATCTTCTATTGAGTATCGGGCCGGTGTGGGGTTTGTTTTCTCGTCCGTCAGGCCCATGCGAAACGAAGTTTACCTACGGTTTTCTCCTCGCCGCTCGGCAAAGCGTGCAAGCCCGCTTTGCTCTCGCTGGCAGCGTCGATTCGCCCGTCCACGGGACGTGGGGCCCGCGCGGCCGACGCGTTCGCGTCACGGCGCGGGCCTTTGTTAAGGTAGACACAGCCCGGTTCGAGTGCCGAGCGGCACCCGCGCGCCACGCCTTAAGAGCGATTCACTATTTTGCACTTGGCAAAATAGAATGAATCGCCAAGGCGCGCGGTCAATGCCGGGGCGGAACTTGTTTATTCGAGCCGAGCCCCGTCCGGGGCTCGGTATTGTAGAATATTTTGAGGCTGGACAAGATGGCGTCCCGGAGCCAGCGCGGGCAAAACCGAGTCTGTCGAGGTTGCGCCCGTCGCCGGGGGTGGCTCCGGGGCGCGCGACCTACGGTCGCGGTGCCGCTCGGCACGCGAAGGCTGGAATTTTCTCCGCCGGATGGCCAGTAAGACACCCTTTGGGTGTTCCAGGAGGCAACGCAACGGAAAGCCGTATGCATGGTAATTGTTGCTCTGTGGGTTGATCCCGCCGTAGCCGAAGTTTAGGTAATGGGCGCTGGTGTTGTGCACGGAAATCGACGACGTCCAACAGAATCCGCTATGACCGACGCGATACCACATTCCGGTTCCACCGGTGCGGCAGCCCGTGGCCGGGCCCCGGGGCACTCCAGCCGGGCCTTTCTTCTTCGCAAATTTGGCTCAGGCCGCGCGCCTGGGGAAATCATTCCCGATAAACTCATCGTTGAAACGGGGTATTTCCCTCTTTAGGCGTGGCGCGCGGGGCGACTATACCGACGAGCTGGAACTGCGCTCAAGCCGCGCGGGCTGCCCTTACGCCGGGCAGGCGGTGCCTTCCGGCACTCGGTATGGGCCATCCGGTTGCAAAAACAGCCTTTGTCCGCGCGCCTTGGGAAATCATATCCGATAAACTCTTCGTTTATCGGCTTGATTTCCTCTTAAGGCGTGGCGCGCGGGTGCCGCTCGGCACTCGAACCGGACTGTGTCTACCCTAATAAAGGCCCGCGCCGTGACGCGAACGCGTCCGCCGCGGGGGCGGTGCCTTCCGGCACCCGGTATTACCTGTTCTCCGAAATTTTCTCGCCCGAATGGCCAGTAAAACACCCAACGGGTGCGAGCGGCACCCCGGGAACAAAAAAGGCCGTGTTCGACACGGCCTTTTGGAAAAAAGATGACAAGTCCCCCTCCCCCCTCTCTCAGAGCAGCTCCTTCACCGCCGCTTCGATCTCCGTCGGAGCCACGTCCCGGCGAACGATATTCCCTTCGCGGTCGATCAGGAAGTTGGCCGGGATCTTCTGCACGTTGTAGACCCGCACGGCCGGAGATTCGCCTCCTTGCAGGTCGTTGACCGAGATCCACGGGAGCTGCTGTTCCGAGACGCTCCGGATCCACTGCGCCTTGTTGGTGTCCAGGAAGACCTGGTACACCGCAAACCCCTGCTTCGCATGCCGGTTGTAGACGTCTATCAGTTCGCGGTTCAGAATTTTGAGCTCCGGCAGGTTCGATGCCGTGAACGAGAGCAGGATCACCCGTCCCTTCAGGTCCGACAGCTTTTGCCGTTTGCCCAGCACGTCCGGCAAGACGAGTTCCGGGAATCCTGCGGCATTCTCCATGTTTTCCGCCACCAGCTGCCCCGTCCGTGCCGCATTGGCAAAGCTCTGCACGTCGGCCGCCAGAGCCTGTGCATAGGGCGATCCGCCGTAGAGCGCGTTCAACGAGTCGCTCACGATGCCGAAGTAGACCACGTCCGCCACATCGTCCGCAAAGACGAACGATCCGTCGACCGCCGCCTGGTACAACGGCACGATGGCGGCCATCGATCCCGCATGCGAGCTGATAAACCGCGCCGCATCCTGTTTCCGCGCCACCGGATCGGTCTGTGCCAGGATGCGGTTGGCCTCCTGCACCAGCGTCGACCCTTCCGATCCTTCGACCGTATAGTCCCGTGCCGTGCTGTCGGCGATCCGCAGTACGATTCGTTCGGAGGCTTCGGCCAGCAACGGTACATTGCCTCCGCCGGCGATCCGCAGGTTGTAGAACTCCGGCACCCCCGGTTTCTGTTCGACAAAGAGGTTGAAACTGCCCCCCCGGTCCGTCCGTACCGAGTCGACGAATCGGCCGCCGGTCGGTCCGACGCGTTCTACGACCAGAGTCTTTTTTGCCCCTCCGACAGCGATCTCGCCCCGGATCGTGACCCCGCTTCCCGAACAGCCGCTCAACAGAGCGGCGGTGATTAACAGTATGGTGATGTGTTTCATAGGCAAAGAGTGTGCGTGGGTGGATCACGCCGGTTACAAATATACGCGTTTGGTCGGTTCGGCGCTACTTCTTGAACATAAAATAGACGGCCAGGACCAGAAAAACGGCTCCGTACAAGTGGTTCAGCCGCAGGGCTTCGGTTTTGAAAAAGAGGGTGGTGAAGAGGGCGAACACGAGCAGCGACAGCACCTCCTGGATCACTTTGAGTTGCAACAGGCTGAAGGGTCCTCCGGTGCCTTCGAATCCGAGCCGGTTGGCGGGGATCATGCAGCAGTACTCGAAGAGCGCGATGCCCCAGCTGACGAAGATGATGCCCCACAGCGAGAGTCCCTGAAAAAACCGGAAGCGCAGCTGCCCATACCAGGCGAGTGTCATGAAGACGTTCGAGACGACGAGCAGGGCGATGGCAGCAAAACCTTTCATGGCGAGTTTTTGGTAAATGGACCGGTGCAAAGTTACATTTATTTTGACCGATCTGTCGTGTTCCGCGGAGGAGATGTTGGCCGAGCTTGGTGGGGCTGCAAGGCCGAACTTTCTCTGGGCCGGGCGGTGGTCGGAAAACTGCGGTCCGCCCTTTTCGCCCGCCCACCGCGGGCACGCGGCCCCGCGCGTAGGGCAGCCCCTTAAGTCCCGCTCGCCCGGGTATTGTGCGGCAAGTAGAGAAACTACACTCCTACGGGGTGTGCGAGCCGCCGCCACTCCCGGCGGGGCGAGGTGCCGCTCGCACCCGTTGGGTGTTTTGCTGGGGTTTTTTCCGCTGATTTTTCTCATCCGGCAGGTCCGGTTGGCGTGCCGGGCGCCACCCCGGGGTCGCCCGGTAGTCCGGCGAGAAATTCAAAGGGGAGGTCAAGCGAAGTCGCGCTCTTCTCCGAAGAGTTCCGCGATTACGAAGTCCGAAATCAACCAACGTTCCGGTGCAATGGCCCAGCCTTCGTCGGTGCGGAACATCTCGCCCGTGGCGGTGAAAGAGTCGCATCGGGCGGCGATTCGAGCTGTCTCATCAGGTCCGAATCGAGTGTGCAGTACCGTGCCCGAGATTCCCTCTGCCGTGCGCAGGCGGGTCATCAGGTATTCGTTCAGGCGGTCGATCGGGGTGAGTCGCTCGGCCTCGGCCGGAACTCCTTTCAGGTAGCGGTCGTTGTCGGCGACGTTCCACGAGCGGCGCTGCGCTCCGTCGTAGCTGTGAGCAGACGGACCGACTCCCAGGTACGGTTCGCCGCTCCAGTAGGCCGAGTTGTGGCGTGCCCGGAAGCCGGGGTGCGCGAAGTTCGACACCTCGTAGTGCTCGAAACCGGCTCCGGTCAGTGTCTCGCGCAACATCCGGAAGTGGAGTTCCGATACGCTCTCCGCCACCGGTTGTAATCCTTGTCGGCCGAAGACAGTGCGCGGTTCGATCGTCAGGTGGTAGGCCGAGATATGCTCCACGTCGAGTGCCACGGCCCGATCGAGGTTCGCCTGCCACGCGTCGGGAGTCAGCCACGGCAAACCGTACATCAAGTCGATCGTCAGGTTACGGAATCCGACTCGCTGGGCATTCCGGACGGCGTCGATCGCCTCTTGGGCGGTGTGACGACGGTTCATCCGCTGCAGGTGGTCGTCGACGAACGACTGTATGCCGATGCTGAGCCGATCGACGCCCACGGCCGACAACCCCTCCAGATACGCAGGAGTCAGGTCGTCGGGGTTGGCCTCCACGGTGAACTCTTCGAATCGCCTCACTCCCCAAAGCTCTCGAACGGTCTCGGCCAGTCGCCCGATCTCCTCGGGCGTGCAGACGCTCGGGGTTCCGCCGCCGAGGTAGAGGGTCCGCACCTCCCCGAGATCGATCTCTCCGCGCCGCGCCGTCAACTCCCGTCCGATCGCCTCCAACATTTCGTCTTTCCGCCTCAGCGAGGCGCTGTGGTGAAAGTCGCAGTACCGGCAGATCCGACGACAATACGGTATGTGAATGTAAATTCCTCCCATCTCTGCTTTGGTTTTTAGGGGAGCTTCGTGACGTTTCTCTTCCGGAATGGCCAGTAAGACGCCCTATGGCCCCGGGGTGCCGCTCGGCACTCGAACCGCACCCACAGGGTGTTTTGCTGGGC
>CAJTNK010000032.1 GCA_910577885.1 uncultured Rikenella sp. | reverse complement strand
CCCGAGAGGGTTGGGCCCCGACGGGGGACTGGGAGGCTTCGTCCCGGGGCCCAGCGGCCTCCCTATTCCTGGAGGCAACGCAACGGAAGACCGCTCGCACGGTGGTCGGCGCCTTTCGGGTTGACCCAAGTGGGGCCGAAGTTCAAGTTATGGGTAGCGGCACCAGCCTCCGTCGCCGACCAGCTGTACCCGACACGGCCGACGTACCACAACGTCCCATATTCATACGCGCGGAGGCCCGGGGCCGGGGTGCCGCTCGGCACTCCAGCCGGGCCTGCCGGGCAAGAAGGTCCAGCCCTCGCGTGCCTCCCGGCACTCCTCGGCATTACCTTTCCGGCTGAAAAAGCCCCCTAAAAAGACCTGCCGGGAAAAAACAGGCGAAAGAGATAACGTCAAACTAACGAGATAAAAACACATGGTAGACCGTGGTTCGTCTTCCGGGAACGTGTGGTTTCCCGTGGTCAGCATATTGGTTGTGTACGTGCTGAGCAGTATGCTGTTCGGGATGCTGTTCGGCTGGTTGGGGCAGGGGGGAGAAGATCCGATGTTTTGGGGGTTCGTCTCCTATGTCGCCGGTTTCGGGGCGGCCATCGGGTATGCCGTCGCTTTGAAACCGGCCTGGGGATTGGAAGTGCCGTCGTTCCGGCCCGAAAAATGGGGGGCCGATCCGAGGGTCATTGTCGGCGGAATGATCCTGATGCTGGCCACCGGGATTGTGCTCAGCCCGGTGCTGGAACGGCTCCCGGCCGAGTATTTCGATCGCCTCGACGACTATATGAAAGGCGGATTCTGGCCCATGTTCACGGCTGTGGCGGTGGCTCCGGTGGTCGAAGAGTTCCTGTTCCGGGGGATCATTCAGAAAAATCTGGTCCGCAGACTCGGACCTTTCGGCGGGATTGCGGTCGGCGCGCTGCTGTTCGGAGCGGTTCATGTCAATCCGCCGCAGGTGGTCTATGCCAGTTGCCTGGGGCTGATCCTCGGAACGGTCTACTACCTGAGCGGGTCGTTGAACAGCGCGGTGACGGTCCATTTCGTCAACAACGGACTCACGTCGCTTCTTTACATGCTGTTCGGCACGTCGGTCGGGCTGGAACGGCGGATCCTGGGGGCTGGAACGGCCTGGGGATGGGCCTATGGGCTTTCGGTGGTGTTGCTGGGGCTCGGGGCGTGGTATGCGGTTTGGCAGATCCGCCGACGCGAGGCCGAGAAGAAGATGCGGAGCGAAAATTAGGGGGTTCGCAAAAGAATCGCTATTTTTGTTCGTTTTCAGGGCAAACCATGGACAAGAAATTGATCGCGCTCCAACGTCGGATCTATCGGTGGGTGACGGAAGAGGCGGCGGCCTTTGATGAGGCGGCGGAGGGTGAGGAGAGCTATGTGCTGGGGGAGGACCCGAAGCTGTACTTTTTTCCGGTCGGGGAGTTATACGACCTCAGCTTTTTCGGCGAGGGGTTCGACGATTATCCGGAGCTGCCGGGCGTGGAGATCGAGGAGGATGCGCCGCAGGCGGCTTATTGCGCGTTTTTGGACCTGATTTGTGGTCGGAAGGAGGCTGAGCGGGTCTATGCGTTGACCTTCGACGGGCCGGACGAGGGGGCGAACGGGATGAAACTCTGGGACCTCAGCCGGATGATCCGGTCGGGGGCCGTTTTTTCGAAACTGAAACACCTGCGGTTTCGGCTGCGGGGGGCGGAGGCGCATAATATCTGCGTGCTCACGGCCGAGGGAGAGGACGAGTACCGGGCCAATGGGACGATGGGGGCTTTGTTGCGGCAGATGCCGGCGTTGGAGTCGCTGACGATTCCGTCGGCGCCCGACCGGTCGTTTTTCGAGGGCGGGAGGCATCCGTTGCGCCGGCTGACTTTGCAGTCCGGGCTGGACTCCGGCGACTTTATCCGGAATTTGGCGACCTGCGACCGTTTTCCGGAGCTGGAGGAGTTGGATTTCACCGACCTGCTTCGCCGGGAGGAGGTGGACGAAGCGTGTGAGGCGGTGACGTTCGAGGCCTGCCGGATGCTGGTCGAGGCTCGCCGGACGCTGCCGGCGCTTCGCGAGATCACGTTGCGCCGCACGGCACTCGACCGGGCGGAGCGAGAGGCCTTGAGGCGGTTGAGGCCGGAGGTGCGGGTTCGGTTCGACGGGACGACGGATGAGGAGGGGGGACTTGGGGAATAGGGCTTTTTTGTAACACACTGACACATCATACACACACAGGAAGGATAATCGTGAATCGGACTGTCATAACACGCTTTCGGATCGGATGGGCGGTCGTTTGCCTCGGAGGGCTGCTCGGGGGCGCGACGAGCTGCAACAAGCTGAAACTCTATGATGCCGACAAGGGCGAAGTGGTCGCTACGGTCGGCGAACGGGAACTCTATGCCAGCGATGTGGCCGGAATGATCGGTTCGGGGCTGACCCGGGCCGATAGCTTGGCAGCGTTGGAGTCGATCGTCGATACGTGGGTGCGGCGCGAGATCAAAACCGCAGCGGCCGAGGCGGCTATTTCGGGCCAGGGCGAGGACATCGAAGAGATGGTGGCTCAGTACCGGAGCACGCTGATGACTTATCGTTATGAGCAGGAGTGGCTGGTCGATCGGTTGGATACGGTGGTGACCCGGGACCAGATTTTCGAGTACTACGACAACAACCGGGACGGTTTCCGGCTGGCGGGACCGATCGTCAAGGCGCGTATCGCCCGGATTCCGGCGGGGCTGCGGCAGAGCCGGAAACTCGAAGAGATGTTCCGCTCGGGCGACGAGGCCGATCGGAACGACTTCCTGAACATCTGTCAGAAAAACCAGTACCACACGGAGGATTTCAGCGCCGAGTGGACCGACTTCGGGACGGTGGTGCGGCAGATTCCGTTCTCGCAGAGCAACTTCGACGACTTTCTGCGGACCCGCCGCTTCTACGAGGTCGAGGACGACGAGTACAAGTATATGATGGCCATCGACCTCTATCGGCCGACGGGCGATTACTCGCCCATCGAACGCGAGACGGCCAATATCCGCAAGATCATTCTCAACAAACGCCGCCAGGCGCTGTTGGGGCAGCTGGAGGACAGCCTCTACCGGGCGGCCCGGGACGAACGGATGTTCGAAATCAAGGTCGAGCCTCGGCAGAAGTAAAACATAGCAGACCCACGATCAATCATATGAGATTCATACCGAAAATTCTGACAGTTTTTTGCGGCGCGGCTTTTGCCTGCGGAGCGGCTTGCGCGGCCACGGACGAGGACCGGGAGCAGCCGCAGTACATTGCCGACGAGGTGGCGGCGATTGTCGGTAACCGGCATATCCTGCTCTCGGACATCGAACGGGCTACGGAAGATGTGGTCCGGATGCGCCACGAGAACGGAACGCTCTCGAATCGTCCGGCTCGTTACGAGGCGTTCGAGACGCTGCTGTTGCAGAAGATGCTGGCCGAACAGGCCCGGGCCGACTCGCTCGACAAGGAGCTGCGCGGCGGGACCGACACGCAGATCGAAGAACAGTTGCAACGGATGATTGCGGAGGCCGGGTCGGTCAAGGCCCTGGAACGGAAGCTGCGCAAGGAGATCTATGCGATTCGCGACGATCTGAAACGCGAGCTGGAGGATGTGCAGCTGGCTAATATCATGCAGACTAATGTGGTGTCGAAGGTGGGGGTGACGTATCGGGATGTGGCCGATTTTTTTGCCCAGCTGCCGACCGACTCGCTGGAGATGGTGCCGGAACAGTATGTCTATGCGCAAATCGTTCGTTTCCCGCCGGAGACCGAGGAGCGGAAGTTCGAGGTGCGGCAGAAGTTGCTGGAGTATCGGCAGCGGATCTTGGAGGGCGAGAATCTGGGGGCTTTGGCCCGGCTCTATTCGATGGACCCGGGGACGGCGCGCAGCGGCGGCTCGTGGGGGCCGGGGAACATCAACCAGCTGGTCTATCCGATCGTCGAGGCATTGGAGACCCTCAAACCGGGTACTGTTTCGGAGATTATCGAGACGGAGTACGGGTATCATATCGTGGAACTCATCTCGTTGCGGGGCGAGTTGGTTCAGTTCCGGCAGATCTTGTTGAAGCCGACTTTTACGGTGGAGGAGACGGAGCGCGAGATGCGCTTGTTGGACAGTCTGGCGCGCGAGATCGGCACCGACAAAGAGGCTTTCGACGAGGCGGTGGAGCGCTATTCGATGGACAAGGAGACCAATCGCAACGCAGGGGTGGTTTTCAACGGGGCGTTGGCCAAACAGCAGTACAATGCGAAGCTCGCTTCGCCGAAGTTCATGAAAGACGCTCTGCTGCCGCAGGATTACATTCCGTTGTCACGGTTGAAGGAGGGCGAGGTATCGGCTCCGTATGCGGCGGTGGACTTGGGGACGGGGAGCACGGTCTACAAGATCGTGCGGCTGAATCAGGTAATCCCGTCGCACCATGCTTCGTTGGAGGAGGATTACGAGATTATCGCCGATTTCGCGTTGCAGAACAAACAGAACATCGAGTTGGACAAGTGGGTTCGTGAGGCGATCAAGAAGATGTATGTGTGGATCGCACCGGAGTACCGGGATTACGAGTTCGAGCATAACTGGCTGAAGAAGTAGGGTATTTGAGGGCTGGTTTTCGCGGGGTTTTTTTCTGTCAGCGCGCCGCTCGGTACACGAGGGCTGGGCTTTTCTCGGCCGAATGGCCAGTACCGCGTGCCGGGAGGCACCGCCCGCCCGGCGTAAGGGCAGTTCCCTCCTGTTGCCGAGCCAACTCCAGCTTTCGAGTGCCGAGCGGCACCCGCGCGCCCCCCCTTAAAGGGGAAATACTCCGTTTCAACGATGAGTTGAAACGGAAGAATTTCCCAGGCGCGCGGCCAGAGACCGTGGGGCGAGGTTCTTTTTCGGAGACGGCCCTGTAGCCGGCGGAGCAGCAACGAAGTTGCGCCCTCCGCGGGGGCGGCGGAGGGGCGCGCGATCTGCGATCGCGGTTTTCGGGCAGTGGGTTGGTGTCGGCCAGCTCGGCAATTTCGTCGGGGGTTAGCCAAGGGGGTGGTAATCCCCTTGGCTGCGATCTTTGCTTACTTTCTGTCGCATTACAGAAAGTAAGAGCCCCCGCGGCTTTAGCGGGGGAGAGGAAAGAGATTGATTCTTCCCAAGAGGGTAGGGGCCCGGCGGGGAATTCGCAAACGGGCGTCAGGCTGGAAAATTGCGGCCCTTCGAGTCGTCGCTAGCGGAGCTTTGTGGAGAAAAAGCCAGTTTTCGAGTGCCGAGCGGCACCGGCCTTCCGCCGGGGGTGGCGTCGGCCGCTGTGGGGAGATCACGGCTAGGCGCGCGGCCCGAGACCGTTGGGCGGAGCAGTTGCTTAGGGGGTGAACGCTTGAAAATTGGGGCCGGCAAGTTGAACAACTGCGACCGTAGGTCGCGCGAGCCCCCGCCACCCCGGGCGGGGCGAACTACTCGTCGGAGCTCGTAGTTCTTTCCCGCTGGCGGCAACTCGCTTTTCGTGAAAATCATTCTCTGCCCGCGCGCCTGGGCAATTCATACTCCATTCGGCTCACGCCGAAGTAGTTGATCGCTCTTAAGGCGGGGCGCGCCCACAGGGCGTTTTACTGGCCTGACGGGCGAAAAAAACTTTGCCGAGAAAACCCCGGCTTTCGAGTGCCGAGCGGCACTGCCAACCGCTCGGGGAGCAAGTAAAAAAACGCACAACATAGATTTATGCAGCGTGTTTGTCGACATAGGATTTTGCGGTGGGGGTTGGCTGTGGTGTTTTTGATGCCGTTCGGGCTGGGGGCTTGGGCGGTGGGGGCGTTCCATGCACAGGGGCAAACTCCGCCGCAGAGGCCGCCGAAAACGACCGCCGTCGCTTCGGCGGGGACAGACGTAGGGGCGGACGGGGGGAAGAATACGACTACGGTGGACTACTACGGCGACCTGATGACCCAGCGGAAAGGCGATACGGTGCTATATCTGGTGAATCGGGTGGTGTTCCATCATAACGGGACTTATATTCAGTGCGACAGTGCGAAACGGTATGACGACTACCGGATCGAATGTTTCGGGAATGTGCTGATTAACAAGGATTCGACCTATATCTACGGCGATTGGGCGAGCTATGACGGGCATACGGACCTGGCGGCGATTCACTCGCCGCTTTTGAAGCTGGTGAACGGAGAGGCGACGATGTGGGTCTTCAACCACATGGATTTCAACACCCGGACCAACGTGGGGACGTACAACGAGGGGGCGGTGATTTTCCAGCGCGACAACCGGATGGAGTCCGACCGGGGGATTTTCAACGGCGATTCGTCGACGATTACTTTTGTGGGACATGTCGCGCTGCGCAACGACAACTATCGCATCCGGACCGATTCGGTGAGCTATGATTTGGACAATGAGGTCGTTACGTTTCTCAGCAAGGCGTATATCTGGGACAAGGAGCGGGATTTTCTGACGGCCGAGCGGGGGAGCTACGTGCGGGCGACGGAGACGTACCATTTCACGCGCGACGCTTATGCGATGACCGAGGAGCAGGAGTTTTGGGCCGATACGATGGACTATGAGAGTGCGGAGCGGCGGGTGGTGTTGCGGCGCCGGATCCAGGTGCTCGACACCGCGCAGCGGATGGTCGGGTTGGGGGATTACGGGTTTTATAACGACTCGCTCAAGAACGGTTTGTTGACCGATTCGCCGGCGGTCATTCTGTATGAAGACGCGGCGGCTTCCGATCCGGCGGCGACGGAGGATACTATGGCGACGGAGCCGGTGGAACGGCGGCCGGATTCTGTTTTTGCGCGGGCCGATACGATTCTCTTCGAGAGCTATCCGCCAGGGCGGTCGAAGCCGAGGCCGGTGAAGGCGGCGGGGGACTCTTTGGCAAAAACGGTGGCGGATTCGATAACGATGCAGGGTGTTGATTCCGTGCGGATTGATTCAGTACAGGTTGACTCGGTGCGGGTTGATTCGGTGCGGGTTGACTCGGTGCGGGTTGACTCGCTTCCGGCGCCGAAGAGGGACTCGCTCGAGCGGATCATTCGCGGGCGGCACAACGTGAAACTGTGGCGGCGGGATGTACAGGGGGTGGCCGATTCGCTGACGGCTTATTCGGTGGACTCGATGGCCAGCTTTTTCGGGAGGCCTTTGGTTTGGAACGAGTCGAGCCAGCTGGCTGCCGACCGGATCGATGTGTACAGCAGGGACGGCGAGTTGGATTATGCCGAGTTTATCGGTTCGCCTTTCCTGACGCAACAGGCCGAAGGGGCCGATACGCTCTTCAATCAGGCTTCGGGGAGGCTCTTGCAGGCGTGGTTCCGCGACAACGAGATGCAGCGGACCATTATGACGGGGAACGTGCGGAACTACTATTATATGGGGGACGACAGTTTGCCGCCGGATAAGTTCGCTGTTATCTCGTGTGCCAACCTGACGATCGATTTCGAGGATCAGGAGCCGGTGAATTTGAACTGGGGGGGGCAGTCCGATTGGACCATCTACCCGATTGACAAGATCCCGGCCGGACAGTCGCAGCGGCTGCCGGGATTCAGTTGGGAGCCGGAACGGAAACCGAAGGGCCGGTACGACATTACGCGGCGCGGGGTGAGACCTTCGATGCGGCGGGTGGCCGAGGGGTATGCGCAGCCGGAGTTCCCGATCGAAGAGCGTTTCGGTACGGTCTACAAGGCGTTGCTCGAGGGGCGGACTTGGCGCGATCGGACGGAACTCTTGGACGAAGGACGGGTGGGTGAATTGCAGGGGTATGATCTGTTGTATTGATATTCAGTTGATTGCGATATGCGAAGAAGATTCGGACGAAGGGTGGTGAGATGGGGTGCGGGGTGGGGGCTTTTGTTGCTCACGGTGGTTGCGGAGCCTTGCGGAGCGGCCAATCCGAAGAGCGGGAAGGATGATTCGACGGGGGAGGCATTGTCGTCGGCTTGGGGTGCGGCCGAACGGCGGGCTTTCCGGTGCGGGCTGGGGTCGATCGGGCGGCGGAATGCGGAGGCTACGGTCCGGTTTTTGGCCTCGGAGGAGATGGGAGGACGCGGAGCCGGGTCGGTCGAAGGGCGGATTGCCGGGCGGTACATCGTGGCCGAACTGGAGCGGATGGGGTATGAGGCCGGGCGGATTGCGGAGCAGCAGTTTACGGGGCGTGGCGGGGAGGCCTTGCGGAATGTGCTGGTGACTGTTCCGGGACGGGATACGGTGCGGCGGGTGGTGGTCGGTGCCCATTTCGATCACGAAGGAATCAAGAATGGTGTCGTTTATCCGGGGGCGGATGACAATGCGAGCGGAGTGGCGGTGTTGTTGGAGCTGGCCCGGGCGGCTCGAGCGGCCGAGGCGGCGGGACGGCGGCCGGAGTTTACGGTGGTATTGGCGTTTTGGGACGGCGAGGAGCGGGGATTGCTCGGGTCGAGGCACTATGTTGCGGAGCTCGGGGCGGATACGGCGGCTGTGGCGGGGTACGTGAATTTCGACATGGTGGGGCGGAATACGGACCAGGGGCGGCCGAAGTTGTGCCGTTATTTCTACACGGCGGATCGGCCGGAGCTCCGGGCGTGGTTCGACGAGTCGGTGGCGGCGGGCGGATTGGTGCACTTGGAGGCGGATTACCGTCCGTGCGACCGGACGATCGGCGGCAGTGACAACGCCTCTTTTGCGCGGGTCGGGGTTCCGATCGTGTGGTACCATACGGACGGTCACCCGGATTACAACCGGCCGACCGATACGCCGGATCGGATCAACTATCCGAAGTTGGTGGACATTGCCCGGTCGGCGTGGTATGTGATCTGTCGGTTGGCTTATTAGCTTCTCCCCGGGGTGGATTGGGGCTTGGGCCGGTGGGGCGGCGGTTGGTTTCGGTCCGGCGAGAAAATCGCGAAAAAAGCGGCCCTGGGTTTTGGAAATTCGGAACGAAAGTTTTACCTTTGCACCGTCTTCCTCGGTCGGGGAGGGCGGGGGGATATTTCGGAATGGCGAGGTAGCTCAGCTGGTTAGAGCGCATGATTCATAATCATGAGGTCGAGAGTTCAAGTCTCTCTCTCGCTACGAAAGGGCGGTCCGTATCGGAAGATGCGGACCGCTTTTTCTTTTATTGCGTATGTTTGTCTGTTTCGCGAGGGGAGTTCCGTTGTAAAGATGTATTTTTGTGGGAATTTCGAGAGTCGGGCGGAGGAAACGGCCCGATTTTCGCAGGAGGCGAACGGCCGGGGGCGGTTTTTTACAGAAAACCGGTCCCCGAAACCCACCGGACAACCACAGGATCCGAAACCGGGAAAGGACGCCGCAAACCGCCTTGCCGGTCCGAAACTGGGCCGGTGGAGACCACGCAATTCAATCCAAACTTATTTGATACATGGTACAAAGTCAGGCCTACACGGGGCTCACCGACGCAGAGGTGGCGGAGAGTCGGCAGAAAAACGGCGTCAATCTGCTGATGCCGCCCAAGAAGGATCCGTTGTGGAAACGGTTTCTGGAGAAGTTCGGCGATCCGCTGATTCTGATTCTGCTGATCGCCGGCGTGCTCTCGGTCGGGATCGCGTGTTACGAATTTTGGGGACTAGGCTCCTCGAGCAGTGTGTTTATCGAGCCGATCGGCATCTTTGTCGCTATTTTGCTGGCCACCGGACTGGCCTTTGCTTTCGAGCTGAAGGCCGATAAGGAGTTCGCACTGTTGAACCGGGTCAACGACGACGAACCGGTGCAGGTGGTCCGCAACGGGCTGTCTGTGCAGGTGCCGCGGCGCGAGGTGGTGGTGGGCGACATCGTGGTGCTGAACACCGGCGAGGAGGTGCCGGCCGATGGGGAGCTGCTCGAGGCCGTGTCGCTCAACATCGACGAGTCGACCTTGACCGGCGAGCCGATCTGCCGCAAGACCACCGATCCGGCGCTGTTCGAGTCGGAGGCTACGTTTCCCTCGAACCACGCCATGCGTGGGACCAAGATCATGGAGGGACACGGTGTGATGCGTGTTTTCGCCGTCGGCGACCGCACCGAGAACGGCCGCGTGTTCGAGGCGACGCAGATCGACGCCAGCGTCAAGACCCCCCTCAACGAACAGCTCGACGGACTCGGGCGATTGATAACGAAGATCAGTTATGTGTTGGCGGCCGTTATCGTTATCGGACGGCTGACACTCTATTTCACACAGGGTGGGGGCGGTTCGGTGGCGGGGGCTTTCGACTGGCTCGGGTTCGTGGCCTACCTGTTGCAGACGCTGATGATCGCCGTCACGTTGCTGGTGGTGGCGGTTCCGGAGGGGTTGCCGATGGCCGTTACGCTGTCGCTGGCTTACTCGATGCGGCGGATGCTCCGGACGAATAACCTGGTGCGGCGGCTGCACGCTTGCGAGACCATGGGGGCGACGACCGTGATCTGTACGGACAAGACCGGGACGCTGACCCGGAACCAGATGCAGGTCCACCGGACGGACTTTTACGGTGAGCCGTCGACCGAGCTGCTGTACGAGGGGATTGCCGTGAACTCGACCGCCCGGCTCGACCTGTCGGGCGATCGGGCGCAGGTGTTGGGGAATCCGACCGAAGGGGCGCTTCTGTTGTGGCTCCGGGAGCAGGGCGTCGACTACGAGGAGCTGCGCCACCGCGCCGAACGGCTCGAGGAGCTGCCGTTTACCACCGAGCGGAAGTATATGGCCACCGTCGTGCGGTCGGCCGGGGGCAAGACCCTGTTGTATGTCAAGGGGGCTCCGGAGATCGTCTTCGGGATGTGCCGCGACACCGGCGGCGTGACGCGGGCGGAGATCGACGCCCGGCTGCTCGAATACCAGAACCAGGCGATGCGGACTCTCGGATTTGCCTACCAGGAGGTGGCCGACGGCGAACGGACCATCGAGGACAAGCGGGTGGTGGCCGATCGGTTGACCTTCCTGGGGATTGTGGCCATTTCGGACCCGGTGCGGGCCGATGTTCCGGCGGCGGTTCGGGAGGTGATCGACGCCGGCATTCAGGTGAAGATCGTCACGGGCGATACGCCGGGAACGGCTCGCGAGATCGGTCGGCAGATCGGCCTGTGGGACGACGGCGTCGATGGGGAGCGGAACCTGATTACGGGGACGGAGTTCGCCGAGTTGACCGACCGGGAGCTGCGCGAGCGGGTCGGTGATATGAAGATCATTGCCCGGGCTCGTCCGATGGACAAGAAACGGCTCGTCGAGGCTCTGCAGGCCAACAACGAGGTGGTGGCCGTGACGGGCGACGGGACGAACGACGCACCGGCCCTGAAGGCGGCCCATGTCGGGTTGTCGATGGGCGACGGGACGTCGGTGGCCAAGGAGGCTTCGGACATCACGATCGTCGACAACTCCTTCTCGTCGATCGGGCGGGCGGTGATGTGGGGCCGGTCGCTGTTCCGGAACATCCAGCGGTTCATCCTCTTCCAGATGACGGTCAACGTGGCGGCCTGCCTGATCGTTCTGGCCGGGGCTTTCATGGGTATGGAGTCGCCGCTGACCGTTACGCAGATGCTGTGGGTCAATCTCATCATGGATACTTTTGCGGCCATGGGGCTCGCTTCGTTGCCGCCGTCGGCCTCCGTGATGCGCGAGAAACCCCGGTCGAGAGAGGCGTTTATCATCAACCGCCCGATGTGGCGGGCGATTGTCGGTGCGGGGGGAGGTTTTTTCCTGTTCCTGCTCGGCTTGCTCTACTACTTCGAACACGCCGAAATCACCTCGCTCGCCGACCTCGGACGGGTGTCGATGCAGGCGGAGAATACGGGGCTTTCGGCCTACGAACTCTCGTTGTTCTTCACGATTTTCGTCTTTCTCCAGTTCTGGAACATGTTCAATGCCCGGGCTTTCGAGACCGGCCGGTCGGCCTTCCACTTCAAGGACTGCGGCGGTTTCGGGCTGATTGCGCTTTTTATCCTGGTCGGACAGATTCTCATCGTGGAGTTCGGGGGGATGTTCTTCCAGGTCGAACCGCTTCGGTGGATCGATTGGCTGCTGGTGATCGGCGGGACGTCGCTCGTGTTGTGGATCGGGGAGCTGGTGCGGCTCTTCGGGAAGCGGCGGTAGGGTACTGTCCTTTCTATGAACCGTTCATTAGTGACGGGATAGAACTGTACCTTTTGTGAACAAAAGGTACCCAAAAAACTTTCAAGGATGCTATGCATCCTAACTCTATCTCGGCCCAGTGTCTGAAAACTTAATTTGGGGCCACGGAAAAGGGCGCGCCTGAGGTTATAACAGCCTTAAGCGCGCCCTTTTTTCGCGGCCCCAATTATAGAGTGTTCTGAGAACCTTGTGACCTGAATGGATTTAAAGTGCGAAGCACTTTCGGAAGTCTTTCTGGTTCTCTTTCTTCAGAAAGAGAACGGCCCGCCCGGCCTGAGGGCAGTTCAGAAAAGGAGAGTATCCTACCGCGAGCCTCTCCCGAAGCGGGGTTTGATCTCCAGGAATACCTCGAAGTTCAGCCCCGGCATGGGCCGCGAGAGGACCGATTCGTACTCCTCGTCGAAGAGGTTGTTGATCCGCACTTTGGCCGAAAGTTCCGCCCACCGGGGCGTGAACCGCTTCTCGAGTGAGAGGTTGTTCATGAAGTAGGGCAGGACTCGGCCGATGCGGGTGGCGGTTTCGTTGCTCGAGGTGGTGTACCGTTCGCTGCAGTAGTTCCACTGGTAGACCAGCTGCCAGTTGCGCCACGTGAGGCGTCCCGTGGCGGCGGCCGAGTACTCCGGGATGTAGACCAGCTGCCGGCCGATCGAGCCGTCGGCCCAGTTGACCGGGTCGCCCCGGTTGATCGACGGGGTCCAGGCGAAGTTCCCCTCTCCGCCGAGCTTCCACTCCCTGCCGAGCCGCACCTCTCCGCCGATCTTGACCTCTACGCCGTAGGCGTGGACCTGTCGGACGTTGCGCGGGGTCCAGAGGCCGTTGAAGGTGGGGAGCCAGAGGATCCAGTCGTCGATCCGGGAGTCGAACCAGGTGGCTTCGCCGCGCAGGGTGTAGCGTCCGGAGGAGGGGTGGATGGCGAACGAGAGTCCGGCGTCGTAGGTGAATCCGCTTTCGTGCCGGAGGTCGGGATTTCCGCCCGGCAGAAAATAGAGGTCGTTGAGGGTCGGAAAGCGGTAGTTGCGCGAGACGGAGCCTTTGAGGGTCACCGCTCCCCGCCGCGAGAGCAGGAGGTCGACGAAGCCGGCCGGAATCACCGGCGACCACGTCCGTCCGTACAGCTCCTCGCGCAGCGAGACGGCTACCCCGAGCCGTTCGGTGGGCTGCCACCGCACCGACACGTAGCCCGACAGCTCGGCCCGTGCCTGGTCGTAACCGGTCGTCCGGGCCGGACCGGAGGCCGTCGCCGCTGCGTTGCGGTCGCGGCTCGCCACGAGGTGTTGGTGCAACGATACGTCGGCCGTGAACATCCACCGCTCGCCGAGGTAATAATCTCCGGCCACGGAGCCGTGAATCGTGTGGGTGTAGCTCCGCGAACGGATCATCTCCACCCGGTTGCCGTCTCCGCGGTCGCGCGAGTAGTCGTAGGCCAGCTCCGTATAGGCATATCCGCCCTGTGCGCGGAGCTTGTAGGTTTGGCGGGTGCGGTCCCAGGCCACGACGCCTCGAACGGTTTGTTCGTTTTGCCGGTTGGCGTAGTCGGCCGTCTCCTTGTAGTCCACGTCGAGCATCGGGATGCCTCGCCGGGAGCGTTGGTACCATCCCGAGAGGCTCAGCCGGTCGCCTCGGCCGATGCGGTACCACACCTCCTGCAACAGGTTCAGGTCGTGGTAGTCGCCCGATCGGTTGCGCTCGGTGGGGTAGTAAGAGCCGATCGGACGGTGGGCCTCGTCGTAGCGGGTGACCTTCTTGTGGTAGTTGGTGTACGGGTAGTCGTTGGGCGACGAGGCGTAGGAGAACCGCGTAGAACTTTGCCATCTTCCCCGGCCGTAGGTGATGCGGGCGAATTCGTCGGTGGTGCGGAACGACCCGACGCCCTGGATGTATTGCAGGCCGAGTCCCTGTGCGTGGCTCGGCTCGGTGGCGAGAACCACCGCGCCGCCCAGTCCGCCGCTTGCGGCCCGCAGCGACGAGGAGCCGTGCAGAAGCGTGGCCCGGTCGATGAAGTAGGCGGGGAGGGTCGAAAAGTCGGTCATGCCGAGGGTCGGCGAGTTGATCCGCATGCCGTTCCACGTGACCTGCGTGTGCGAAGGTGCGGTGCCGCGGAACGAGGCGGTCGAGAGGGTGCCGCGCCCGTACTGTTTGATGAAGAGCGTCGAGTGCTGGGCGAGGACGTCGGCCAGCGAAGCGGCCACCGTGCTGCGCAAGGCCGCGGTGTCGAGCCGGGTCTGTTGCAGGCCGATCTCTTTCATCGGTCGTCGTCCGCGGACGACCACTTGCGGCGCGTCGAGCCGCCGATCGGACGTGTCGGCCCGGGCGACGGTCCCGCAGTCGGCGCGTCCGGCGGTCGGTGCGCCGAGGAGCAGGCCAATCAGCAAGAGGCGTCTCATGGCTTCAGGCGGTTGTTCGGTTCTGCGACTTCGGGCGTGTCGAGCGGCTCGGGCAGCCGCCAGCCGAAGGCCCCGGGAGTGATCCCCACCCGGAACTCGTCGACCGGCACTCCCTGGGCCGTATGTCGGACCACGATGCCCGGCTGCACGTAGTCGATGGCATCTGCCACGTAGACTTCCGAGCTGACCGGATCGACCGTCAGTCCGTAGTAGCGGGTTCCGCGGGAGGCGATGAACGGTCTTCCGCCCGTTCCGGCCTCGTCGAGGCTCTCGGCCGTGACCGGCAGCCGCCAGATGTCGTTGTGGATGAAATAGAGGGTATCCCGCGCACCGTTGAGCACCAGTTCGGTGGGGGTGTCGCCGGTCGGCAGATCGAACCGCCGTTCGATCTGTCGTGTCCGGGCATCGATTCGCGTGAGGGCCGGTCCCTCGCCCACCTCCTCCCGGCCCGTCGTGAGCACCCACAACCGATCGTGGCAGTCCAGCGCCAGCGAGGTCGGCTGCCAACCCACCCGAAGCTCGGCGCACACCCGGTCGGTCTCGGTGTCGATCGCCAAAAGCCGGTCGTGGCCGCTCCAACAGTTCGTGAAAACATACCGGCCGTACTGCACCATCTGCTCGGTCGATCCGTTCTCGGGCCGCATCCCCGGACAGTCGATGTAGCCGGTGATTCGGTAGCTCCAAGGGTCGACGACACAGATCCGGTTGTCCCAAATCTGTGTCACGTAGGCTTTGCGGTCGTTCACGAAGTGGATGTACCGCGGCGAGGTGAAACCGGTGATTCGACCCTGCTCCCGGAAGCTGTAAAGGTCGATGGCGAAGATCACACCGGAGTTATTGACCACCACCCATCCGACTCCGTCGCGGACGGTGATCGACTGGGCCACGTCGCCCAGCTTCTGGGCGTTGGCGCGGGCGAAAACTTCGTTCTCGACCCGCCCGGTCGCCGGATCGTAGAACGACAACGAGGCGTTGCCGTACATGAAGTTCCCTTCGTTCGCCACCAGCAGACCGTGTCCGCTCCGATCGCCGTCGCCGAACCGCTCTTCGTCCATCGGACCGTACTTCATGCAGCCGGTGGCCAACCACGGCAGGGCGGCGGTCAGACCGAACAGGAGGAGGCGTAAAGGGTGTTTCATGTGCCGGAGCAAAAAGTTGGCGCGAAAAACACGTAAGGAGAGGTAGAGGCAAGAGAATCGCTGCGCAAGGTACAAGCGTTTGTCACTCAGGTCGATAAACGTGCGTGCGATGTCCGGCTCCCCTTGTGTCCCGCAAGGTGTAAGTCTTTGTACTACAGGTGAATTTGTCGTATCGGGCAGGTCTTCTGACTTGTCTCCCTCGCGCGCCGCCTTCCCGGTCCCCGGATCGGGGCCAGTGGCCGAAGAGTGCACGCAAAGCCGCCTGACCGATCCACCGGCCAGGCCGAAACTCACAGCAACGGGCATTGTCGCCGATTCGCACGGCGTTCCCTCTTGTCCCGCCCGAACGAACCTCCGGAGCAGGAACCTGATACTTCCACAAAGATAATTATTTTTTCTTCCTCGTTTATTCCTGCTCTTTGGCTACGGTATGGAACTGCTGCTTTTTACCTTCGTTTCCCTCGCGTTACTTCGGTAAAATTTGCAGTCGTTCTTTAGCTACCGGAGGGTACTGTCCCTTTCTTGAAAGAAAGGGACCCAAAGAACTTTCAGCTAGCATACGCTACGCCTTAGGCTCCGCAGTCCTCAGGGTTGTGGGTGTGGGGCGTTCGGCGAGGCGCGTAATGCAGTTACAACCTTAGCGCGCCCCCGCCAAACGTCCCCACCCAAACACAGGCTGACACGGCCAAAGCATCCCGTAGGGATGCGCTCTAAAGTTTTTTTGGTTCAAAGTTTTTTTGGTTCTTTTTGTTCACAAAAAGAACAGTTCCATACTGTAGCCAAACACGGTTCGCAAAATTGCCGAAAGCAGCACAAGGTAAGCGAAATTAAAAAGAACAGTACCCTCCGGTCGCTAATGAATCGGTATACACCGGGAGGGGGGAGAAAAATGATTAACTTGCGGGCATGGAAATCAATATGGTTGTATTTTCGCCCACCGGTACCGGACGGACCGTGGCGGAGCGGGTTGTGAGCGGGTTTGCGACGGAAAACGATGTTGTACGGTTGTGCGAGTTGACCGTGGCGGAGGCGGGGAGGGGAACCGGTGAAATGACGATTGGCGGAGTGGGTGTTTTTGTAGCGCCGGTGTATGGCGGTCGTGTGGCGGAGACGGCGGTCGAGCGTTTCGGTCGGGTTCGGGCGGCGGAGCCGGGGAAGACCCCGGCTGTGTTGATCGTCGTTTATGGGAACCGTGACTATGAGGATGCGTTGCTCGAGCTGCGGGATTTGGTTGTCCGACAGGGATTTGTGCCTTTGTCGGGCGGTGCGTTCGTGGGTGAACACTCCTACAGTCGTCCGCGGGAGGGGATGCCGATTGCGGCAGGAAGGCCCGACGAGGCGGATTGTGCTGTTGCCGAGCGTTTCGGGGCGGAGTCGAGAACCAAATACGATAGGTGGAATAACGGAGCGGGAGGAGTGGACGAATTGTCGGTTCCCGGGAAGAGGCCTTACAAGGTCAAAGGTCCGTCGACGCCGGCTACCCCGACGACCTGTGCGGAGCGGTGTACGGGTTGCGGAGCCTGTGTGGAGGCGTGTCCGACCGGAGTGGTGACGCTGGCCGCGGACGGCCGGGCGGTGAGTAGTGCCGAGGGGTGTATCAAATGTTGTGCTTGTCTGAAATGTTGCCCGACCGATGCCCGGCAGTTCGATACCCCTTACACCGAGAGGTTGTTCTTGAACTTCAGCGCTCGTCGAGAACCCGAACTCTTCTTGTTGTGAGGTCGTGGACGGTGGTGTCTGTCCATCGCCTTTCCCCCGTGACGCGCTACGGCGACGAACGGGCGCAAGAGCATGACTGCGACGGTGGCAGCCAGCAGAAAAATCAATCCGGTGTCGTGCGTAATCATGGTTCTCGAGGTGTTTTTTCGCCCGATCCGCAGTCGCATCGGTGTGTCGCGGGTCGATCTTCCGTGTGTCGTTGCAATTATCGTGCAAGAGTTGACGCTGAGCGAATCCTTGTATGTGCGGTTGATTTTTTAGGTAATTTACAAAGTTGTCATATATGATAACCTTTATGCAAAGATAAAGAAAAAACTTTGTTATCAAATATGATAACAGGGGAATGGACGACATCTTGTACCGCATCGGACGACGGATCGTGCAGCTGAGAACCGAACAGGGGATCAGCCAGCAGGACTTGGCGGCGCGGTGTAATTTCGAGAAGTCGAACATGAGCCGCATCGAGTATGGGCGTAGCAACGTCACGGTCGGCACGCTCTTGACGATAAGCCGTGCTTTGGGTGTTCGACTTCGAGATTTGGTGGATGTTGAGTCGGAGAATCCTTGATAATCTGGTGTTTGCAATTTCTTTTTTAGAGTTTTTGTTTTTCTGAGTAGGCCTTCGGGGCGTTCTCCTGTTTTGGGGGGGGCTTCGTGTGATTTGTCGTATCGGCTTTTTGTGGTTTTTCTCTTCTGGATGGCCATGCTATGCGGTTTTGGATGGTTTTTCTCACCCGGCAGGCCAATAAGACGCCCTATGGGCGCGCCTGCGCGGCGTAAGCGTTCGCGTCACGGCGCGGGCCTTTGTTAGGGTAGACACAGCCCGG
>CAJTNK010000031.1 GCA_910577885.1 uncultured Rikenella sp. | reverse complement strand
GCGTATGCTAGCTCAAAAGTTTTTGGTGCCGCTTTTTCCAAAAAGCGGCAGTCCCCTCCAGCACAAAGAACGTTTGCAGACTTGGCCGAGGCAAAGCGAGGGAAACGAAGCTAAAAGGGACAGTACCCTCCGGTTGCTAAAGACAAGATATACAAACAAGTACAGCTATTTATCGAGTCATAGCATTTTCGACGTCGGAGGGAATGATCGGCACCCTGTGTTTGCCGATGAGTCGGTTACCAGTGGGTGTGACGAGGATGTCGTCTTCGAGCCGGATACCGCCGAAGTCGAAGTAGGTGTGTAGTTTCGGGAAGTTGATGAATGCCGTGTGGATCTGTTCCCGCTCCCACTTTTTGATCAGGGCCGGGATGAAGTAGATGCCCGGTTCGACCGTCAGCACGTGCCCCGCTTTGAGGGTTTTGCCCATGCGCAAGGCGCTCAGCCCGAACTGGGTGCTGCGCGTGGTGGCGTCGTCGTAGCCGACGTACTTTTCGCCGAGCCCCTCCATGTCGTGGACGTCGAGTCCCATTTGGTGTCCGAGTCCGTGGGGCATGAAGAGTGCCGCGGCTCCGGCGGCCACCGCCTCGGCCGGGTCGCCCCGCATCAGCCCCAAAGCCGTCAGCCCGCTGGCAATGACCTTCATCGCCTCGATGTGCACGCTCTGGTAAGTCACCCCCGGCCGCGCCAGCTCCTGCCCCCGGGCATTGGCCGCCAGGACGATGTCGTAAATCTCCCGTTGCTTAGTCGTAAACTTCCCGCCCACCGGCAAAGTCCGGGTGTGGTCACTGGCATAGCCCATGGCGTTTTCGGCCCCGGCGTCGATCAGCAGCAGCCGACCGGCCTCCAACCGACCGTCGTAGCTGAGGTTGTGGAGCGTCTCTCCGTGCTGCGAGACGATGCTGCGGAACGAAGTCCGTCCGCCGCCCTGGGCGGCGATCCGGTCCAGCTCCGCCGCCACGTCCCTCTCCGTGAGCCCCTCGCGACACAGGGCCATGGCTGCCGTGTGCATCCGGTAGCCGGTCTGTGCGACGTCGTCCAGCTGGGCGATCTCTTCGGGTTGTTTGATCTCGCGCATCGAGACGATCGCCCGGATCAGGTCGCGCGAGACGTAGTCTTTGAGCCGTTCGACAGCCACGCCGAGCCAGGCGGCCAGCTGTAGCTTCGTTTCGCCGCGATACGGCGGCACGTAGTGGATCTTGCGTCCTTTTTTGATGGCGCTGTTGAGCGTCGCGGCGAGCTCCTGGAGGTTGCCGGCCGACATCACCCCGCCGCGGGCGGCCAGTTCCCGGACCGTGGGCTGCGGCCCCATCCAGATGAGGTCGTCCATCGTCCAGTCGTCGGCATACAGACAGTCCGTATCGCGGTCGACGTCGATCAGGCCCGCGAAGCCCGGCTGCGCGAGGCCGAAATAGTAGAGGAAATTGCTGTCCTGCCGGAAGCTGTAGCTGTTGGCCGGGTAGTTGACCGGTGCATCGAGGTTGCCGGGCAGGAGGATGATGCCGCTTTTGATTTTCTTGCGCAGGGCGGCTCGTCGCGCGGTGTAGACGTCGGGAGTAAACATGGTGAGTCCGAGTGTATGGTTATTCGAGGCGGCCCGCCGCGAGCGGCAGCGGCCGAGTACATTCCGAGGGGTAAAAATACGCATTTATTTTCTCATATCTCTATTTCGGTTCCGGAGAGGGCCCGTTTCGGAGTCGGAATCAAGGTGATACGCCGGAAAAAACGGGCCGAGTTCGAGCCGACCGAAAAGGTTTTATTGCCTATCTTCGAGGATAGTGAATCTTTCTTGAAACCATATGAGATGCCTATGAGACGTATTATTTTTTCTGTTCGATGCTGCTGGGCCCGATCGCCGCACAGGCTGCCGGCGGTGCCGAGGGTCGAATTCCGGAGACTCTGATCGGGAACCGGATCACGGTGGATGGGAGCCAGCGCTGGACCTACGGTTTTTATCCGGAGGTAGCGGCGTGGCAAAACTCGTTTTGGGACTACGCCGCGGTGCGGACCCGGGGGCAGATGACCGAGCTCCGGCTGCGCGAACGGGGCGGCGAGGGCCGGGCGGTCTTCGTGGATTTCTGGTCCACCGGGTGCGGACCGTGCCGACAGGGCATGATGGAGAGCTGGCGGCTCAAAGAGAAACTGGCGGGACAACCGGTGGTTTTCGTCTACATCACCTCCGCAGACCAGTCGCCGGAGCAGGTGGCGGCCGACTTCATCGCCAAGCACAACATCACGGGGCGGCAGATTCGGTTGAAGCCGGAGGAGTGGAACATCCTGTCGGCAAAGTATCGGATCAACGGGATTCCGCACTACATGATCGTCGGCCGGGACTACGGGAGCGAGTCGCTCGTACCGCTGCTGCTGAAAGCGGCGGGGGTACAGAAGTAGGGGCCGGACCGGACAGAACGCGGGCGGCGGGGGATCTCTCTTTACCGAAGAGGGATCCCCCGCCGCCCGTTTCGATCCGCTGCGACTCCCGCACAAGAGTCGGTCACTCCTCGCCCTCCGCCGCCGAGGCCGCGGCATAGGCCTTGAGAAGCTTGTCCTGCACCTCGGCCGGCACCTGTTCGTATCCGTCGAAAGTCATCGTGTAGGTGGCCCGCCCCGCCGTCAGCGAGCTCAGCGACGTGGAGTAGCGGTTCATCTCGGCCAGCGGCACCCGCGCCGTCAACGTCTCGAAGCCCTTTTCGCTGGTCATCCCCTCGATCACCGCCCGCCGGTTCTGGAGGTCGCTCATCACATCCCCCAGTTTGTCGCTCGGCACCAGCACCTCAACCCGGTAGATCGGCTCCATGATCTGCGCCCCCGCCCCGCGGAAAGCCTCCCGGAAAGCATTCCGACCGGCCAGTTTGAACGAGATCTCGTTCGAGTCCACCGGGTGCATCTTCCCGTCGTAAACCACCACCCGGATGTCCCGCGCATAGGAACCCGTCAACGGCCCTTCCTCCATCTTCTCCATAATCCCCTTCATAATAGCCGGCAGGAACCGCGCATCGATGGCCCCGCCCACGATCGCACTGCAGAAAACCAGCTTCCCGCCCCACTCCAGGTCGACCTCCTCGGTGGATTTGACGTTCACCGCCAGTTCGTGTCCGTCGATCCGGTATTTCGTCGGCGCCGCCATCCCCTCCGTATAAGGTTCGATCACCAGCGCCACTTCGCCGAACTGCCCCGCCCCGCCCGACTGTTTTTTGTGTCGGTACGCCGCCGCTGCGGTCCGCGTAATGGTCTCGCGGTACGGCACCCGCGGCGTCAGGTACTCCACCTCGATGCGGTGCGTCCCCGCCAACTGGGCCTTCAGGATATTGAGATGGTGCTCTCCCTGCCCCGAAAGAATCGTCTGCCGGAGCTCCTTCGAGTACTCGACGCCGATCGACGGATCCTCGTACGTGGCCCGGATCAGCAGTTCGCCCAGTTTCTCCTCCTCGGCGCTGTTTTTCGCCCGGACCGCCGTCCGGAACCGAGGCTTCGGAAACCCGATCAGGTTGATGCGCCACTCCGCTCCCGGTCCGTTGAGCGTATGGTTCACGCGCGTGGCCCGGAGCTTCACCGTACACCCGATATCCCCCGCGCAAAGTTCCGCGACCTTCGTCCGGTTCCTCCCCGCGCTCACGAAAATCTGCCCGATCTTCTCCCGATTCCCGGTGGTCATGTTCGTGAGCTCCATCCCCTCGGTCAAGGTCCCGCTGATGACCCGGAAGAAAGCCACTTCGCCCAAGTGCGGCTCGACGGCCGTCTTGAAGACGAATATCGACACCGGCCCACCTGCATCGGCCTGCACGTCGCCCCCGCCGACGAGGCGAAAGTTCGGGGCCTTGAGCGGCCCGGGAGCCACGTTGATGACAAACTCCATGAGCCGTTTCACCCCGATATCCCGCTTGGCCGAAAGGCAGAAGAGCGGCACCAGGTCCCGTTTGGCCAGCCCGAGTTTGATCCCCGACCGCATCTCGTCCTGCGTCAGGGTCCCCTTCTCGAAATAGAGTTCCATCAACGCCTCGTCGTTCTCGGCCGCCGCCTCGACCAGGGCTTTGTTCAGCTCCCGGGCGCGTTCCATCTCCTCCGGCGGAATGGGCAGCTCCTCGCGCTGGCCCGAATCGCCCGTGAAGCGGTACATCTTCATCATCAGCACGTCGACGAACGAGTCGAACCCGGGACCCGGATTGACCGGATACTGGACCACGACGATCGGCGCTTCGGAATTGGCCCGGAGCTCTTCGACGGTCTGCTCCCAGTTGGCCTTCTCGGCATCGAGCTGGTTGACCGCCGCGATCACCGGTTTCTCGTGCCGCCGTGCATACCGCGCCTGGATCTCGGTTCCCACCTCGAAACCGCTCTGGGCGTTGAGCAGCATCACCCCGACGTCGGCCACCTTGAACGACGAGAAGAGCGCGCCGCAAAAGTCGTCGGCCCCCGGCGTGTCGAGGACGTTGAGTTTGTAGCCGTTGAACTCCGTGTACAGCACGGTGGAAAAAATCGACCGCCGGTGCTGGTGTTCGATATCGGTATAGTCCGAGAGGGTGTTCTCCGTTTCGACGCTCCCGCGGCGGTCGACGACCCGTCCTTCGTAAGCCATGGCCTCGGCCAGGGTGGTCTTCCCGGCACCCGAAGCGCCTAACAAAACGATGTTTTTGATTTCGTTGGTGGGGTATTTTTTCATAACGAGCGGTATTAATGGGTTAGTTTTCAAAAAATCCGCAACCGGATTCCGCCTATAAATATAGCCATTTTCCTTACAAAAATCCCAGCGGATCGATTTTTTATTTTCCGGCCGTTTTCCCACACCCGACCAACGGCAAAGGTCATCTCCTCCTCCACCCCCACGGCTCCGGACCGGAAAATCAACCGAAGCCCCGGCGCGCCTCCCATCCATTCGGAAAAATAGCTATCTTTGAAGGATAAAACCAATGCACCATATGCCACCCATCCCAATAGCCGTCATCGGACTCGGGTATGTCGGCCTGCCGCTGGCGGTCGAATTCGCCCGGCAGTACCCTGTCGTGGGGTTCGATATCAACGCCCGCCGGGTCGAAGGGCTCCGGACCGGACACGACGCCACGCTCGAAGTCGCCGATGACATGCTGCGCGAGAGCTCGCTCCGCTTCACCTCCGACCCGGAGGAGATTCGGAATTGCACGGTCTATATCGTTACCGTGCCGACCCCCATCACCACTGACAAACGGCCCGATATGGGGCCGTTGATCGCGGCTTCGGCGACGGTCGGAAGCGTTTTGAAACGGGGCGACACGGTGATCTACGAGTCGACCGTCTATCCGGGGGCGACGGAAGAGGTCTGTGTGCCGGAACTCGAACGGGCTTCGGGACTGACTTTCAACGGCGACTTCTTTGTGGGCTACTCGCCCGAGCGAATCAACCCGGGAGACAAGCAACACACCTTCGCCACGATCCGGAAAGTGACTTCGGGGTCGACCCCCGAGACGGCGGAGTTCGTCGACCGGCTCTACAACAGCGTTTTGCAGAACGGGACCTTCCGCGCGTCGTCGCTCAAGGTGGCCGAGGCGTCGAAGATCATCGAGAACTGTCAACGGGACATCAACATCTCATTTTTCAACGAATTGGCCTTGATTTTCGACCGCCTGGGGATCGACACCCAGGAGGTGATCGAGGCGGCGGCCACGAAATGGAATTTCATTCGCCTGGCACCGGGTCTGGTCGGCGGCCACTGCATCGGGGTGGACCCCTACTACCTGAAGTGGAAAGCCGAACAGGCGGGCTACCACACGGCGATCATCAGTTCCGGACGAAGGGTCAACGACTCGATGGGGGCTTTCGTGGCGGACAAGGTGGTCAAACTCCTGATCGGGCATGATTTCAAGGTAAAACAGGCGCGGGTGCTGGTGTTGGGGATCACGTTCAAGGAGAACTGTCCGGATATCCGAAACACAAAAGTTGTGGACGTGGTGAGCGAACTGCGGGAGTTTCAATGCGACGTCGAGGTGTACGACCCGTGGGCGTCGGCCGAGGAGGTTCGGCGGGAGTACGGCATCGAGCTGCTCCCTACGCTGGAGGGGGCCTCGGGGCGATACGACGCGGTGGTACTGGCGGTGGCGCATCGCCAGTTTCTGGAGACGGACGTTCGGCAATGGCTCAGCGGCCCCGAGGCGGTTCTCTACGACATCAAGGGAATCTTGCCGAAGGAGCAGGTGACGGGGAGGCTGTAGTTTTTTGGGGCCGGGTTTTTCGGGGCTGAATGGGCCATGCCGAGTGCCGGACCGTCCGGCTTGAACTCATTTTCTCACCCGGATGGCCCATACCGAGTGCCGGAAGGCACCGCCCCCGCGGCGCACCCTTTGGGTGTTTTGCCGGGGGTGCCGCTCGGCACTCGAACCGGGCCTGCCGGGTGAGAAATTTTCGGAGAACAGGTAATACCGGGTGCCGGGAGGCACCGCCCCCGCGGCGCACCCGTTGGGTGTTTTGCTGGGGTTTTCTCAGCCTTAGTAGGGGCCTGCCCGGCCTGAGGGCAGTTCTCTCAAGATACCGCGCGCCCTGCCTAAAGTAGCGAAATCGTTCAAACGCATGTTTTGCGTTTGAATAAGATTTCGCTGGCGCGCGGACAAAGAATGTTTTTGGGAATACCCCCGCGCGCTACGCCTTAGGAGGAAATCACTCCGATAAACGATGGTTTATCGGAAATGATTTCCCCAGGCGCGCGGGGCTGGAGAAGACTGCCCTTACGCCGGGCGGGCGGTGCCTTCCGGCACTCGGTATGGGCCATACGGGAGAGAAAAGCCCAGCCCGCGAGGGTCTGCGCACCCCGCCGCAAAAAAAACGGCCGAAGAGATACAACGACCGAGAAAACAACTAACTTTAGACTACTAAAAACATACGACGATTATGAAAGGTATCGTATTGGCCGGGGGTTCGGGCACGCGGCTCTACCCGATCACCAAAGGCGTGAGCAAGCAGATGCTCCCGATTTACGACAAACCCATGATTTATTACCCGATTTCGGTGCTGATGCTGGCCGGAATCCGCGAGATCCTCATTATCTCGACCCCGCACGACCTGCCGGGCTTTCAGCGACTGTTGGGCGACGGATCGGACTACGGCGTAAGGTTCGAGTATGCCGAACAGCCTTCGCCGGACGGACTCGCACAGGCATTTATCATCGGTGAACGGTTTATCGGAGATGACAGCGCTTGCTTGGTGCTCGGGGACAATATTTTCTTCGGACAGGGATTTTCGGGCATGCTGCGCGAGGCGGTGGCCCGCGCCGAGGATGCGGCGGATCCGAAAGCAACCGTCTTCGGCTACTGGGTGAGCGATCCGGAGCGGTACGGCGTGGTGTCGTTCGACGCGGAGGGCAATGCCGAGACGCTGGAGGAGAAACCCGCCGAACCGAAGTCGAATTATGCGGTAGTGGGACTCTATTTCTATCCGAACCGGGTGGTGGAGGTGGCCAAGAACATCCGTCCGTCGGCGCGGGGCGAACTGGAGATCACGACCGTCAACGAACAGTTCCTGCGGGATAACCAGCTGAAAGTGCAGCTCTTGGGACGGGGATTTGCCTGGTTGGATACCGGGACCCATGACTCGCTGAGCGAGGCGTCGACCTTCATCGAGGTGATCGAAAAACGGCAGGGACTGAAAGTGGCTTGCCTGGAGGGGATTGCCTATGGGAAAGGGTGGATCTCGGCCGAAAAACTCCGACAGATCGCACAGCCCATGGCCAAAAATCAGTACGGACAATACCTATTGTCCAGAATCAAGGAAAACGAATAAACCCGCATCGAACGATGAGCGAAATCCGCATCCTGGAAGGAGGCATCTTCCGCGACCACCGGGGCGAGCTGGTGCACATGAACGACTTTCACCTCGAGGGGGCGCACCGGTACTACCTCCTCCGACACGACACGACGGAGGTGATTCGCGGCTGGCACGGGCATCGGTTCGAGGCGAAATGGTTTCAGTGCTTGCGCGGGGGTTTCCGGCTGGCGTTCGTGCGACCGGACGACTGGGAAAATCCCTCGCCGGATCTTATCCCCGAGATCTTTACGCTGACTGCTGCGCGGAGCCAGTTGCTCTGCCTGCCGGCGGGCTATGCCAACTGCATCCGGGCGACGGAACCGGACAGCCTGCTGCTGGTCTTTTCGGGCAAGGTGCTGGACGAGGCGGTGCTCGACAGCTGGCGCTGGGAACCGGCCATGTGGGGCGGCGACCGGTTGTGACGGGGGGGCACAAAACGGCACAGGTATGGAAAGATTACACACCTACTCTTTAATCCATGAATAGCACGAAGGTACGTATCTTGTGGGTAGACGACGAGATCGAGTTGTTGAAGCCCCACCTGTTGTTTCTGCAGAGCAAAGGGTACGAGGTCGAGACCAGCAACAACGGTTACGATGCCGTTGAACTGGTTCAGCAGCGGCCGTTCGACCTCATCATTCTGGACGAGATGATGCCCGGGATGACCGGTCTGGAGACCTTGCCGCAGCTCAAGGCCTATGCGCCGACCACCCCGGTGGTGATGGTGACCAAGTCCGAGGAGGAGAATATCATGGACCGGGCCGTGGGGTCGAAGATCGCCGATTACCTCATCAAGCCGGTCAATCCGAACCAGGTGTTGCTCTCGATCAAGAAGAACGTCCATCAGCAGCAGCTGGTGTCGGAGCAGAGCACGGCCGACTACCGGTCGGACTTCGGCAAGATCTCGGTGGCCCTCTCGTCGGCCGGGACCTTCGGGGAGTGGACCGACATCTACCGGAAGCTCGTGCAGTGGGACATCGAACTGTCGGAGTCGAACGACACCAGCGTGCGTGAGATCCTCTCGTACCAGTTCAAGGAGGCCAACGACCTCTATGCCCGGTTCGTGAAGGCGAACTACCTGGGGTGGTTCGACGACGGGGATCCGCAGCGGCCTACCTTGTCGCACACCCTGTTGCGGCAGAAGCTCTTCCCGGTGGTGGACAAGTCGCGAAAGACCACCTTCCTGCTGATCGACAACTTCCGGTACGACCAGTGGCTGATGATCCGGCCGTTGCTGCACAACCACTTCGATGTGGCGAGCGAGGAGTTCTACTGCGCGATTCTGCCGACCGCCACGCAGTATGCACGGAACGCCTTGTTTGCGGGACTCACGCCGCTGGCTATCTCGCGGCTGATGCCCGACCTGTGGCTCAACGACAACCAGGAGGGCGGCAAGAACCGGTACGAAGAGGATTTCCTGAGGCGGCAGCTCCAGCAGCTCGGCAAGCCGTACCGGATGAGCTTCGACAAACTCGTCCGACCGGAGCAGGGCAAACGCCTGCTGGAGAACATCGACCGGTTGTCGACGGTGGATCTGTCGGTGGTGGTCTACAATTTTCTGGACATCCTCTCGCACGCCCGCACCGAGAGCGAGATCATCCGCGAGCTGGCCGAGGAGGAGGCGGCTTTCCGGTCGCTGACGCGGTCGTGGTTCGAGCACTCGGACCTGTGGGAGATCATGAAACAGCTCTCGGAGCGGGACCATACGATCGTCATCACGTCGGACCACGGGACCATCCGGGTGGACAACCCGGTACGGGTGGTGGGCGACCGCGAGACCTCGCCGAACCTGCGTTACAAGAGCGGGCGGAACCTCAGTTACGACCCGAAACAGGTGTTCGCCATCACGCGGCCCGAGGAGGCTCACTTGCCGAAATCGAACCTCACGTCGACCTATATTTTCGCCTACGACCACGATTTTCTGGTCTACCCGAACAACTTCAACCAGCACGTCCGGTACTATAAGAACACGTTCCAACACGGCGGAATCTCGATGGAGGAGATGATGGTACCGTACATCGTCCTGAATCCGAAATAAACGCCGGAGGGGGTATGGGGATCAAAGAGTGGGACGAACAGGACCGTCCCCGCGAGAAGCTGATGAGCCGCGGCGCATCGGAGCTGAGCGATGCCGAGTTGCTGGGCGTGCTGATCGGCTCCGGCACCCCGGAACGGTCGGCCGTCGAGGTGGGGCGACTGCTGTTGGATGCCGTGGGCGGGAACCTGGTGGAGCTGGGGCGGATGAGCCTGGCCGAACTGCAGGCGTTCGACGGCATCGGTCCGGCGCGCGGGGTGGGGATCGTGGCGGCGTTGGAGCTGGGGCGGAGGAGGCGCGCCGCGGAGCTCCCGACCACCGACCGCATCGCGGGGAGTACGGATATCGTCTCGATCTTCGGGCCGCTGTTGGCCGACCTGCCGCACGAGGAGGTGTGGGCGATGCTCCTCTCGCGTTCGAAACGGATCCTGGAGCGGTTTCGGGTGAGCCAAGGGGGTGTCGAGGGAACGGTGATCGATCCTCGGATCGTGATCCGACGGGCGTTGGACCGCAACGCGTCGGGGCTCGTGCTGGTGCACAACCACCCTTCCGGTGCGGCCGCGCCCAGCGAACAGGACCTCCTGAACACCCGCAAGATCCGGCTCGCGGCCTCGTACTTCGACATGCGCTTGTTGGACCACGTGATTATCGCCGATTCCGAGTCGTTCAGTTTTGCCGAGCAGGGCTTGCTGTGAGGGGCGGCGGAGGGGGCGGAGAGACCGAGCGGGGCGGCATCCTTGCGGGAGAGCGACCTTTTTTGCGGGGGCGACCTTTTTTGCGGGGGCGACCTTTTTTGCACATCTTACACACACTCATAAAGAGCTATGGATCAGAAGAGTTATCTGCGCTATTGGGGCGAACAGTACCGGGCCGACCTGGTGGAAAATATCCTGCCGTTTTGGCTGACCCACGGATTGGACCGCGAGCATGGCGGTATTTACACCGCGCTGGATCGCGACGGGCGGTTGATGGACAGCGACAAGTCGATTTGGTTTCAGGGACGGTTCGCCTTCGTGTGCGCGTTCGCTTACAACCACGTCGAACGGAAGCCGGAGTGGTTGGAGGCGGCGAAAACGACCCTCGATTTCATCGAACGGTACGGGACGGACACCGACGGACATATGTTTTTCGAGGTGACGGCCGACGGGCGGCCGGTGCGGAAGCGGCGGTATCTGTTTTCGGAGTGTTTTACGGCGATCGCCCTGTCGGAGTATGCGATCGCGACGGGCGACAAGGCTTGCGGGGCGAAGGCGCTGGAGCTTTTCGAACGGATCCTGCGGATGGCGTCAACTCCCGGGTTCCTGGAGCCTAAGTTCCGGGAGGAGGGTTTTGTCGGGAAGGGGCATTCGCTGACCATGATCCTCATCAACACCGCCTCGCGGATTCGCGAGGCGGTGGGCGAGCAGCGGGTGCTGACCGAGCAGATCGACCGGTCGATCGCCGAAATTCGCAACGATTTCATGCACCCGGAGTTTCGGGCCCTGTTGGAGACCGTAGGGCCGAACGGCGAGTTTCTGGACTCGATGGCCGGGCGGGTCATCAACCCGGGCCATTGCATCGAGACGGCGTGGTTCCTGCTGGAGGAAGCCCGGTATCGCGGGTGGGACCGCGAGTTGACCGAAACGGCGCTCACGATCCTCGACTGGTCGTGGGAGTGGGGATGGGACGAGGAGTTCGGCGGGATCATCAACTTCCGCGACTGCCGGGGTTTCCCGGCCCAGGACTATTCGCAGGACATGAAATTCTGGTGGCCGCAGACCGAGGCGATTATCGCGACCTTGTACGCATATCTGGCCACGCGCGACGACAAGTACCTGCGGATGCACCGCCGGATCAACGAATATGCGTACGGCCACTTCCCGGATGCGCGGTTCGGCGAGTGGTACGGCTACCTGCATCGCGACGGAACGGTGGCACAGCCGGCCAAGGGGAATATGTTCAAAGGACCGTTCCACATTCCGCGCATGATGATAAAATCACACACCTTGTGCCATGAGATTCTCGACTTGCTGGCTTAGTCTGCTGCTGGGACTGGTGACCGCGGGGTGCGGCTCCGGATCTTTCGATAGAGGGGAGTGGGTGCGGCTGCTGCCGGTGAATGGGACGGAGGCGCTGGAGACGGGTTATGGACAGGGCGTTTCGGCGCCGTTCATCGGCCACCTCGACCCGGAACAGCGGGTCGTGGTGGTGGCCGGAGGGTGCAATTTCCCGGAGACGCCGGCGGCGGAGGGAGGAGCCAAGCGGTACTACGACCGGATATACCGGCTGGACACGGTGACCGACCGGTGGGTGGCGGCGGGACGCTTGCCGCAGCCGCTGGCTTACGGGGCATCGATCTCGGTGCCGGGCGGCGGGGTGTTGTGTGCCGGGGGAACGGACTCGACGGGACGGCCGGTGAGCGATGCTTTTCGGCTGACGGACAAGGGGATACGGCACGTGGCGTCGATGCCGCGGGCGGTGGACAATTGTGCGGGGGCTTACCTCGACGGACGGTGCTATGTGGCGGGGGACCGGGCGTTCTTGGTCTACGACCTGACGACGGACAGTTGGCATGAAGGACCGTTATGGCCGGGCGGGAGACGTCGGCTGCAACCGACGGTGACGGCCCAGGCGGGACGGATCTGGCTTTTCGGAGGGTATGACCCGGCGGATTCGGCGGGGATAGATGGCGAGGGGTATGTCTATGACCCGACGACCGAGGCGTGGGCGGGGGTGGAAGGGCCGACGGATGGCGACGGCGAGCCGCTCTTGGCGGCAGGCGGTGCGTCGGTGGCTTGGGGTTCGGATTCGATCCTCTGTTTGGGCGGGGTGAATACCCCGATTTTCGAAGCGGCATTGGCGCGCACCAAGGCTCTGGCCGCAGAACCGGGCAACGACAGTTTGCGGCAGGCGCAGCGGGAGTATATGGAACGGGAACCGGCCTGGTACCGGTTCAACGATCGGGTGCGGATCTACAACACGACCACCGGTCGGTGGACATGCGCCCGGTCCGAGGCGCCCGCCCTGGCGGGTGCCGGAGCGGTGGTCTTGCGGCGAGGAAGAGGCTCTACCTTTTCCCGACCCGGCCTCCTGCTCTTCAACGGCGAATACAAGCCGGGCATCCGGTCGCCGGAGGTGTGGTGGTGGCGATGACCGAGAGGCCCTCGCAAGGCGCCCGCCTCACACACCACCCCCTACTCTATGATTCGTTACTGTTTCTCGAGGAGGTAAGTCTCGCGCCAGCGCATCGGATTTTCGAGAATCCTGGTCCACGTCTCCTGCTGGCGGTTCAAATAGGCGTTGAAGGTATACGACGGTCGCCGCCCCCCCGAGAGCAACCCCATCCCGGTGGCAGTCCTCTCCCAGTTCCTCCCCGCCGCATCGTAGTCCATCAACACCACCCGCAGCGACTCCTTCGCCGCCGCCTGCATGGCCAGTGCAAAAGCCGTCGCCCCCCAGCTCCGGTCGCAACGCATGAAAAGCCACGTCAGATTGCGTTCGTCCCGCTCCAAGCATCGGTAGGTCCGCAGCAAATCGGCCTTGAAAAGCTCCAAATCCCGCTCGGCCACCACATCGCCGGTCTTCATGAACGCCTCGATCCACGTCGCCGCCGCTCCGGAACTCTTGAGGGTCGCATCCAACGGTCCGTCCTTGCGTCGTGCGGCCGCTTCGCCCGGCCCGAAAACGCCCGCTGCCAATCCCATCCCCACCAAGACGGCAAGAATCCGTATCGTATTGATTCTGAGTCGAAACATAGTATCTCTGTGTATGATCTATCCTATTCGTCCTTCCGCCCCGCTTCCCCGATGATTTCGAGGCTGCGCACCTCGTCGTCGATCGCCGTGAGCCGCACGCGCAAAGCCTCGTCCGGAATGAGCTCTTCGATTTTCTCCGGCCACTCCACCAGGCAGAGGTCGCCGCTGAAGAAATACTCCTCATAACCGAAGTCGAAAGCCTCTTCGATGGATCGAATGCGGTAGAAATCAAAGTGATAGACCGGCCTTTGCTCTCCCCCCTCCGCCCCCGCCACCGCGTCGTAGACGTTGACGATGGCGAACGAAGGACTGCCCACCGTCCGCAAATCACCGACCCCCAACTGCCGGCACATCTCCTTGATGAGCGTCGTTTTGCCGGCCCCCATCGCGCCGTAAAAAGCGACGACCGTAGCCCCCCGCCGCCGAATCTCGGCCAACAGCTCCTCGGCCGCCTCCGGCAGGTCCGAAATCCCTTTTATCGTAATCGTTTTCATGTGCGCGGTTACTCTCTCCGCCCCAAAGATACGACTTTTTTCATTCCGCTCCTGCTCCGGGTGCGTTCTTCGACTCCGGCTCGGTGTGGGCATCGACGATGGAAGCCACCGTCGCATCGCCCGTGACGTTGACCACCGTCCGAAGCATGTCGAGCGGCCGGTCGAGTCCCAGGATCAGCGCCAGCCCCTCGGCCGGCAGCCCCACCGACGAGAGGACCATCATCAGGATAACGACCGCTCCGCCCGGTACCCCGGGCGTCCCGATCGACGAGAGGGTGGTCGTCGCCACGATCGTCAGCAGCTGCCCCGCCGAGAGGTCGACCCCCAGCACCTGCGCGATAAAGACCGCCGCCACGGCCTGATAGAGGCTCGTTCCGTCCATGTTGACGGTCATGCCCATCGGCAGCACGAACGACGTGACGCGCTGCGATACCCCCAACCGCCTCTCGACGGTCTCCATGTTGAGCGGCAGGGTGGCCGCGCTGGAGCTGGTCGTAAAAGCGAGCAGCTGGACCGGCGACATCGTTTTGAGGAACTTCCGCACGGGCACTTTCGCAAAAAAGTGCAGCAGCAACGGGTAAAACACGAAGATCATCGCCAGGAGCCCCACCACCACCGTGAGGACGTACAGGCCGAGCGCCCCGAGGAGGTCGAAATTCCCGGCCGTGTCGGCCATCATCCCGGCCATCAGGGCCAGCACCCCGATCGGTGCATACCGCATCACGATGTCGATCAGTTTGAGCACCACGGCATCGAGCGAGTCGATCCACCGCATGAAAGGTTCGGTCTTTTCGCGTCCCACCAGCAACACCGCTACCCCGACCAACACCGCAATCACAATGATCTGCAGCATACCGCCATTATTGGCCATGGCTCCGACCAGGTTTTCGGGAAACAGGTCGACCAGAAACTGCAGCGGCGGCGTATCGGCCACAGCCTGAGCCGTTTGTGCGCTTCGCTGTGCGATCGCCCCGGTCGCCGTGCCCTGAGCCCCGGCCTGCAGTGCCGCGACACTCTCCGGACCGACCATCCGGCCGGGCCCGATCGCCTCGACCAACGCCAGCCCCACCACCACCGCCAAAACCGTCGTACAGACATAGATGCCGATGGTCCGTAGACCGATCCTCGACAGCGATGCGATGTCGCTCAGGCTCCCGACCCCCTTGACAAGCGAGACCATCACCAGCGGAATGGCAATGAACTTGAGCAACCGCATGAAGATTTCACCGAAAGGCCGCACCCATCGGTTGATCCCGTCGACAAACCCGCCCTGAATCGCGACGACGCCGAGCAGAATCCCGAGAACCATTCCGGCGAGTATCTTCACATAGAGCGGCAGGGTACCGTATTTCATTCGATTCGTTTTTTGTGAGCGCCCCCTCTCCCCCGAGCGCCCCCTGTTTCAGACAAATATACACATTTTTCGGTCGGTTGCTAACCGCTTCGCTTCGGGCTCTGCCGACGGAGGACGAAAAAACAGGCGCGTGGTTCTCTCGGCAAACCATCGTACCGAGAGAACCACGCGCCCCCAAACGTCACGTCCGCTTTCTACACCATCTATTAATAGAACCGGTAGCGCGTATCCCGAATGTCGCTCATATCCAAGAACGCCCCGTACACCGCCATAAACGCGTTCTGCTGCGCCTCCGCCGTCAAGCGTGCCTTTTCCACCGCCACATCCGTCGGATTGGCCCGTTCGGCCGTCACCTCCGCCGCATAAACCCCGATCCGTCCGACGATCGGTTTCGAGACGGTCCCGGTCTTCGCGATCCCCGAAACACCGCCCGTGAAAGCCGGATCAAAACCGACTTCCGGCGCCATAAAGCCCTGGAAATTCACCTCGTCGCTGGTGAGCACCTCCGCCCCCAACGCCTCGCCCAAAGCCGCCACCGAACCGGCCCCCGCCCGGGTCATCTTCTCCGCGAGCATCTCGCCCTTCTTCTCGCGCAAAACCAACGTCCGGAGATCGTTCTTCACCTGCTCGAACGGCGCAACACCCTGCTCCCGCACCCCGGTAATCACCGCCACCACAAAGTTATTCCCAAATTCCTTAACCTCCGACACATCCCCCACCTCTCCATTGAAAGCCCACCGGGCCAACTCGCGCGACTGTTGCATACCGCCCACCGTGCGGTCGTTCGGCTGCACCGTGGCCACCCGCTTGGCCAACGCCCCCTCGTTCACCGCCCGTTCAAAGCCGCCGGCCTGCGACACCGCCGCCGTCGCAAACCGATTGGCCTCGCCATACACCTGGTTCCGCGTCGGTTCGCTGGCCTCTACCGTATAGTTGATCACCCCGAGCTGCACTTTTTCCGACTCGCCTTTCTTGCCGGTCACCTTCAAGATAAAAGTCGCCTCAGGCGTCGTCACAGCCTTCACCGCCCCGACACCGAGCCCCTTGATCGCCTCGGCAAACTGCGGTGCCAAGGTCTGCGGGTCCATCATCCCGAGGTCACCGCCGATCGCCCCGCTCTGCACGTCGGCCGAGAACTCCCGCGCCGCCGCCGCAAAGTCGCCGCCCTTTCCGAGCGCCTCCACCAAGCTGTCCGCCAACGCCTTCTGAGCCGCCGGCACGACGATATTGCTGATCCGCACGCTATCCGGCATGCTCCTCACATCCGCAATCCGCGCCAGGGTCCACCGGTCGCCGTCCAGCACCGGTCCGTAGACCGAATCCAAGCTCGTCCGACCGAAAGCGAATGCCCCCAAGTCCCCCGAAATCTCGCCCGGTTTGTAATACCGCGCGTCGAACGTGCTCTGCGAATTCATCGCCACGAATTGCTGCACGTTCGTCGCCGCAGCCAGATCCGCCGCCAATCCGCGGACGGTTTTTTCCGCCGCGGCATAGTCTTCGGCCGACGGCAGCGCCTCGAACGTAACATATTCGATATCCCGCAAATCCTCCTGTCGGAACATCCCCTGATGAGCGGCATAGTATTTCTTCAAATCGCCCTCCGACACCCGCACCGCGCTATCCGCCACCGCTTCATACCGGCTCACCAGGTAGTTCACGCTGTAAGTCTTCCCTTCGATCTGCGCCATCTGTTCGGCCTCGAAAGCGGTCACATAGGCCGACTTCGCCACCAGGTTCTGGAACTTATAGAGCAAGCTCTGATCCCCCACCTCGCCCTGCAGGTAATTCCAGAACATGGCCATCTGCCCGGTCTGGTCCTGTTCGACACTGGCCACGAACTGCCGCAGCATGAGCGGTTCGAAGCGTCCGGTCTGCGGATCGGCGAACATCTGGGCAATGATCGGCGACGGTTCGGCCCCGCTGAGCAGGTCCACCATTTCGTCTTCCGACACGGTGAGTCCGACGGCCGTCAAAGCCGGTTTCAAAGCCTTGTTCCGGATCATCAGGTCCCAAGCCTGCATCCGGATCATCTCGCTCTGCTCCTCCGAGGTCCCTTCGCGCCCGGTGGTGATGCGCTGCACTTCGGTCAGTTCGTCGATCGCCTGCGCATACTCCTGGGTCGAGACCTTCTCGCCGTCGATCGTACCGACGTTCATCTTCGAGCTGGCCATCAGGGTGTTCCCCGAGGAGATCATATCCCCGAGCACGAAAGCCAGCAGCGCCACGCCGATCACGATCGCCAGCAGCACGCCGCCTTTGTTTCTGAGTGTGTTGAGAGTTACCATGGTGTATTCTTATCGTCTACGTTTTTTCGTTTCCCGGTTTCCGTAATGGGGCAAATGTACGTTTTTTTTTCGACATGACGAAGCCCCGCCCGCCGGAGTCTACTTCCGGGGGAGTATTTTCACGACCTGCACCAGTTCGATGCGCGCCTTACCGGCCCGGAGCACTTTGATTTTCAGCCCGTCGGTCCGGATCACATCGCCCGCTCCGGGCAGATCCTCGCTGCGGTCGAGGATGTAGCCCGCCAGCGTGTCATACCGGTCCGACTCCGGAATCCCCAGTCCGTAGGCTTCGTTCAGGTGGTCGATCTCCAGCCGGCCCGCCAAAACGTATTCCCCCGGCGCCACCTCCTTTTCGACCAGGTAATCGGCATCGTGTTCGTCCTCGATCTCGCCGAAGATCTGCTCCAGGAGATCCTCCAAGGTCACCATCCCGGCCGTCCCCCCGAACTCGTCGATCACGATCGCCAGCGACTTGTGGTCGCGTGTAAACTCACCCAGGAGCTTCTGTTGAGCCATCGTCTCCGGCACATACAGCGTCTCCTGCAAGATCTCCCGAATGGTGCCGGGCCGGTGGAAGAGCGACTTCAGATTGGCATATCCGATCACATTGTCGATCGTCCCCTCGTACACCGGAAGCCGCGAATAGCCGGTGCTGACAAACAGCCGACGCAGGTCATCCACCCCGGCCTCCACGTCGATCGCCTCGACCTCGGTCCGCGGCACCATGCACTCCCGGACGCGCTGTTCCGAAAAGTCCAGCGCGTTCTGAAACAATCTCATTCTCTGTTCATTATCCTCTTTCTCGGCCGTCTCCGCCTCGTTTCCGCCGCCGGCCGCACTCTCCTCCACCAGCGTCGCCAGGTCGACCTTGTCGAACCCGCCCAGCTGAGGCGTCTCGGCCACCCGATGCCCCATCAGTCGCAACAGCCCCCGGGACAACAAGGTCGCAAACCGGGCCAACGGATAAAAGACGACGTAACACACATAGAGCGGCACGGCGAAAGTCCGCAGATAAAAGTTCGGATTGGCCTTCACCACCGCCTTGGGCAAGAACTCGGCGGTAAAAATAATAATCAGGGTCGAAATCAAGGTCTCGACCGCATAGTTCGGTCCTCCGGCCACCGCCGCATAGAGCTGGCTCATGAAAATGGAGTAAATCACCAACGCAATGTTATTCCCCACCAGGATGGTGGAGATATACTGCCCGGGAGCTTTGAGAAAGAGGCTGGCGATCCGCCCGTAAGTCGGATGCTGTTTTCGTTCGATCTCCAGCCGCAGCTTGTTGGACGACAAAAATGCGATCTCCATCCCGGAGAAAAACGCCGACAACATCAACGCGATGACAATAACGAGGATAGTCTGTAGCTCCATGCTCGGTGGTGCGGTATTGTATTCTTAATGTATATTTATCGTGGGGGGGGGGGGGGGGGGGGTAGTCTACGGTCCGTATTTCTCCGGAGGTTTTCTCGCCCGGCGGTTCTTCTGTTGTTTCGGTGGCGCGCAGCCGCAAGTCGCAGCCTCCCTACTTACCGACCGATTGCGCTCCCATTCCCTAACGGGCCCTCTACTCTCTCGGGAAGAATACAACTCTTTTACAAAGGACCGCGCCGTGGCGCGAACGCGTCAGCCGCGGAGACTCCTACTTTCTGCTATA
>CAJTNK010000030.1 GCA_910577885.1 uncultured Rikenella sp. | reverse complement strand
CCGGGCTTCCGCGACAGCGGATGGCGCGAAACAGAAGGCGGGTCGGGCAAGTTGTGGAGCGTCGGCTACAACGGGTTCGGCTGGTCGTCGACGGAGGTCGGCGCCTATGCCTATCGCTTGTACTTCAATTCCGGCGGGCTCTATCCGCAGTACAGCAGCAGCCGTGCGGGCGGTCTTCAGTTGTGTTGCCTCCAGGAATAGGTGCCGCGCGAGTGTCTTGCTGGGGTTCTCTCCGCCGAATCTCGAACCGGGCCTGACGGAAGAGAAAATCGGAACCGGACTGGACGGCGGAGCAAAAACCTGCGAAAAAAATATGAAAATAAAATCAATAAGAAGATGAATTACATAGAATACAACATTCAGGTGGCGGGTCCGGAGGCGAGCGAGATTGTGGTGGCCGAGCTGGCGGAGTTGGGGTTCGAGAGCTTTTCGGACTACCTGCCCGACGGGTTCATGCCGGGGGCGGGGAGTGTGAAGGGGTATATTCCGGGGACGGTCGAGGCGGAAGAGGATACGTATGATCGTATCCGGAATTTTCTGTACACGGAGGGGTATTCCTACGAGCGGCAGGAGATCGAACAGCAGAACTGGAATGCCGAGTGGGAGTCGCATTTCGAGCCGATCGATATTCGCCACGGCGAGTGCTATATCCGTGCGCCGTTCCATGCCTCGCGGGAGGGCGGGGCACGGCACGAAATTGTCATCATGCCCAAGATGTCGTTCGGCACGGGCCATCATGCGACGACTCACCTGATGGCGGAACAGATGCTGGCCATGGACTTCGGAGGAGCGTCGGTGCTCGACATGGGGAGCGGGACGGGGATTCTCTCGATCCTGGCGGCTCAGCGCGGCGCGGTGGTGGTCGATGCCGTGGATATCGACGAGTGGGCCTATGAAAATTGCCTCGAAAACGTACAAACTAATGGCGTGGAGACGGTGGTCTGCCCGGTGCTCGGCGATGTGGCGGCGATCGCCGGGAAGGTGTACGACTATATCCTGGCCAATATCAATCGGAATATCCTGTTGACCGATATGGAACGGTATGCGGCGGGGTTACGGCCGGGCGGTTTGCTGCTGGTGAGCGGCATTTTGGAGCTGGATGTGGATACGGTGGTCGGACACGCCCGCAAGTTCGGCCTCGAGCAGACGGCTGCCAATACCCGAGACGGATGGGCTCAGATTACGTTCCAAAAACAGTGACCCCGTTGACCGGTATGTTGTTGCAGGACGATCGCATTCGGTTGCGGGCCATGGAGCCGGAGGACTGTGAGGCGATGTGTCGTTGGGAAAACGACACGTCGCTGTGGACGCTGGGCGACACGACACGGCCTTTTTCGCGGGCGGCCTTGGCGGAGTTCGTGGCGCAGGCCGCCGAGGACATTTATCAGGCGCGTCAGGTGCGGCTCATGATCGAACCGCTCGCGGGGGAAGCGTGCCGGGCGATCGGCTGCGTCGACCTCTTCGCTTTCGACCCGCTCAATCGGCGTGCCGGTGTCGGTATCCTGATCTACGAACCCGAATGGCGGGGCAGGGGATATGCGACGGCGGCCTTGAGGCTTCTCGCCGAATACGCTTTCCGTCGCTTGGACATGAGGCAGTTGTGGGCCGATATTCCGCTCTCCAACGCAGCGAGTCTGCGTCTCTTTGCCCGGGCCGGATTCACGGGCCAGGCGCTCCGACGACGCTGGATCCGGCGCCTCGACGGAACCTACGAAGACGCCCTATTCCTTCAACTTTTTGCCTGAAACCGATCCCCTTCTTCCTCTAAAGTGATCTTCTGGGAAATCAACTTTGAGCCTCACAGCAATTTTGCTGTGGGGCTCTCGTTTTACCTTTGTCTTCGAATGAATCGATCGTTTTATTCTGTATCTGTTCATTGTGCTGGAGGGTACTGTTCTTTTTCTGAAGAAAAAGAACCAAAAAGACTTTCGAACGCATCCCGTTGGGATGCTTTGGCCGTGTCAGCCTGTGTTTGGGTGGGGTTTTCCGGTGTCGGCGCACTGAGGTAATATGCGCCTTATGCGCCGCACCGAGAAAGCCCCACCCATACCCTGAGGACTGCGGAGCCTAAGGCGTAGCGTATGCTGTCTCAAAAGTTTTTGGTGCCGCTTTTTCCAAAAAGCGGCAGTTCCGGCCCGTTCAACGAAAAGAGATAGAAATAAAACGATCAAATAAATGGGAAAACGATATGAAGTTAGGAACGCGAGCGATTTTTTGTTTACTGGCCGGGGCGCTTTTGGTATCGGCCGGTTCTGCGAAGAACAAGACAAACAACAAAAAGAACCGAGTTATGGAGAATTTGGATTTGACGACCGCGTGGGACAAGACTTTCCCGCAGAGCGACCGGGTGGAGCACCGGAAAGTGACTTTCAGGAACCGTTATGGGATAGTGTTGGCTGCCGATTTGTATGTGCCGAAGGGGATTGCCGGCCAACTGCCCGCCATCGCCGTCAGTGGACCGTTCGGGGCCGTGAAGGAGCAGGCCTCCGGGCTGTATGCCCAGACGCTGGCCGAACGGGGTTTTGTGACCCTGGCTTTCGACCCCTCGTTCACCGGCGAGAGCGGCGGCGAACCGCGCTATGTGGCTTCGCCCGACATCAGCACGGAGGATTTCAGCGCGGCGGTCGACTTCCTGACTACGCTGGAGGGTGTCGACCCCGAGCGGATCGGGATCCTGGGGATCTGCGGTTGGGGCGGTTTCGCGCTGAACGCCGCCGCCAACGACACGCGTATCAAGGCTACGGTGGCTTCGACGATGTACGACATTAGTCGCTGTACGGCCAGCGGCTATTTCGACGCTTCGGACAATGCCGAGGCGCGGTATGAGATGCGCCGTCGGTTGAACGAGCAACGGACGGAGGACTACCGCAACGGTACGTATGCCCGGGCGGGCGGCGTCGTCGACCCGCTGCCGGACGATGCGCCGCAGTTCGTCAAGGACTATTATGCCTATTACAAGACTCCGCGCGGGTACCACCGGCGTTCGCTCAACTCCAACGAGGGATGGAACCGGACCTCGACGCTGGCTTTTCTGAATGCGCCTATCCTGGCCTATGCCGAAGAGATCCGGAGTGCGGTGCTGGTGCTTCACGGTGAGAAAGCCCATTCGCGCTACATGGGTGAGGCGGCTTTCAAGAAATTGACGGGCGACAACAAACAGCTGCTCATCATCCCCGGCGCCAACCACACCGACCTGTATGACAACCCGAATGCCATTCCGTTCGACCGGTTGGAGGCTTTCTTTCAGAAGTACTTATAGCAACGAATGGTTATGCCCCGAATCTTTTTAATCGTCATATTCAGTATTCTGACCTTGAATGTTATGGCACAGGAAAAAATAGTACAGACGGCCGGACGCGACCGGTTGGGCGAGTTTGCTCCGAAGTTCGCGGAGCTCAACGACGACATCCTTTTCGGCGAGGTGTGGAGTCGCACCGATAAACTGGGGCTCCGCGACCGCAGTCTGGTAACGATTACCTCGCTCATCAGCCAGGGCATCACCGACAGTTCGCTGGGATTCCATCTTCAGGAGGCGAAGAAAAACGGCATTACCCGCACCGAAATCGCCGAAATCATCACCCATGTAGGGTTTTACGCAGGCTGGCCGAAGGCTTGGGCGGCATTCCGTCTCGCCAAAGAGGTGTGGGCCGAGGAGACGACCGGCGAGGATGCCCGAGCGGCCTTCCAGCGCGAAATGATCTTCCCCATCGGTGAGCCGAATACGGCTTACGCCAAGTATTTCACCGGAAACAGCTACCTGGCCCGCATCTCGTCGGAACAAATTTCCATCGCCAACGTGACTTTCGAACCCGGCTGTCGCAATAACTGGCACATCCACCGGGCTACGGAAGGCGGCGGTCAGATGCTTATCGGCGTAGCCGGTCGCGGCTGGTATCAGGAAGAGGGCGAACCGGCCCGGGAGATTCTGCCCGGTACGGTGATCCACATTCCGGCAGGGGTGAAACACTGGCACGGTGCGGCGGCCGACAGCTGGTTTGCACACCTGGCTGTCGAGATTCCGGGCGAGAACGCCTCTACCGAGTGGCTCGAACCGGTCACCGACCAAGCGTACGACAAATTGGAACCGAAAACGAAGTAAATGAAACCGATTCTGTATCTTTTGACAGCTCTTTTAGCCATGACGTCTTATTCTTCAAGCAGTGCAAAGTCTTTGGTCGTCTACTTTTCGGCGACGGGCACCACGGCCCGTGCCGCACAACGGATTGCCCGCGAGACGGGAGCCGATCTGTACCGGATCGAGCCGGAGCGGGCCTACACGGCGGCGGATCTGGACTGGCGCAACGCCCGTTCGCGCAGCTCCGTGGAGATGAACGACCCGAACGCCCGGCCGGCGATCCGCCGGGAGCTGACGGTCGACCTCTCGCCGTACGATACTGTTTACCTCGGTTACCCGATCTGGTGGGACCTCGCGCCGCGGATCGTCAATACCTTCGTCGAGAGCCATCCGGAGCTGAAGGGGAAAACCGTCATCCCTTTCGCCACCTCCGGCAGCAGTTCGATCGCGAACAGTGTGGCGGAGTTGAAGAGGAGTTATCCGTCGCTCGACTGGCAGTCGGGCAGGCTCATGAACGGCCGGTAAATAAGCACGGGGAGGTCGTCTAAGTGCTCGGGGGGCATCGTTCTCTTTTTTCGTTGAAAAAGAGAACGATACCCCCCTCTCCTTGGTGTTGCGCCTCGCTCCGACTCGGTCCCGGTCAGGCCAAGAGCGCCGTGGGCGGAATCCCGTACTGCTTCTTGAAGGCGGTCGAGAAGTGGGACGGGTTCTTGAAACCCACCTCGGCATACACCTCCACGATCTTCCGCCCCCCCTCCCGGAGCTTCTCATAGGCCACTTCGAGCCGCTTGCGGATCAACCATTTCTCGGGCGTGAGGTCGCTGATCTTCTTGAAGTCCCGCTTGAAAGTGGCCGGGCTCCGACCCGTGTAGTGGGCCATTTCGGCCAGCGTGAACTCGTACATGTAGTTCTCGTTCAGGAACTCCAGGATGTCGATCTTCCACGGTTCGTTGAAGTCGAAGAGCGTCGGCGCGAACCGATCGTCGATGTGGAGCAGGGCCAGCAGACCCTCCTGCATCTTGAGCTGCATGAAGTCGCCCTGCGGCTGGACCTCCGGGTCGAAATAAGGGGTCATCGAGGCAAACAGACTGGTGAGTTCGGCCGTCCGGGGCAGTTTGATCGCCCGAGGATCGAGCTTCGGGGTCGAGGCCGCAATGCGCCGATCCCGCCCGAACCGACCGTACATCTCGCGCAGAAACGAACGGGTGAACATCAGAAAAATACCGCAGTACCGTTCGCCGTCGCAACTCTTCTTGTAGAGGGTCAGGTGGTGGTCGCGCGGGATGAAGACGCATTCGCCTTTCCCGATCCGGATCTCTTCGGAGCCGTTGTCGAGCACCATCTCGCCCGAGTAGACGTAGTTCAGCGCGTACTCGCGCGAGCGGTGGACGCAACTCCCCGCGTCGTCATAGAAAAAGCTGAAAAAGACGTTGTTGTAGTTGAAAATCGGTTGGATCGATTTCGTCGGGTCATTCATGGCTCATGCTGGTTTGGGTCCTGCAAAGTTAATCGAAAATCGGGTCGGAGCCGCTTGGCGTCAGGTCGGCCAGGAGATGGGTTTGGTAAAACACCAGGGCGCAAAACTCGTCGGCCATCCGGTCCGTCTCGCCGGACTGCAGGGCGGCGGTCAACCGGTCGATCCGCTCCCGGCCTTCGGACATATTGAGCTCGGTCAACTGCCGTTTGAGCTGCTCCAGCTGCTCCGCAACGCCCGGTTGCACGTGCTGCAAACCGTTGAAGGCCAGGTCGGCCAGCAGCAATTCCAATTCTCGGAACACGTATTCGAGGATCATTCTATTCTTTGTTTTGGGGGGCGTTAGTCTTTTTCCGATTTGGCAGGGAAAAAGAAGTTCACGACTCCCGTTTCGTCGATCAGCGAAACCGGCGTCAGCGTCAGAGGGCCTTTCCCGACGGTGCACACCACGTAGCACGCCTCCCGGTCGCAGTTCGATCGGCTGCGGCTCTCGAGATACCGGATCGCCTCCCGACTCATCTCCCCGTAGGGCAAGACTGCCTCGAACAGCTCCTCTTGTTCCGCGTTTTCGAGTGTGAGGGTCAACGTCTGAGCCGTCTCGTCGAATGTGACGCCGAATGGCCTGTCGACCCGTATCGCGGTTAACTTCGGCGGTTGTTTTTTCTGAAAATAGTCGTACGCCGGCTCGCCGTCGCCCATCGTTTCGCTCGGCGCGGGAAGCGACAAAGCCGCTATCCGCGCCTCTTCGACCCGACCGCTCAGCTCGCACCGGGTTTGCGACGAGGACGACAGCCGATGCAGGTGGTTCATCCGGAAGTTCTGCAGCCGGAACCCGGAGCCCGACAAGATGGCCAGCGAGGCGGTGTCGTTCCACAGCATCGTCTCGTGATACATCGATCTGAGGCCCGACAAGGTGGCCCGGGACTCGGTCGAGGCGTAGTAGTCGGGCAGGGTGGCCGTATAGGTGCAGACGGTCTGTCGCTCGTGGTAGAAGAAGTAGGCCGTGATGCCGAAATACCCGGAGCGGGTCTGCCACGGCGAGGCGCCCAGTGCCGTGAAGGTGCCGTACGGTACGGGGTAGTACGCGGAACGAGGAGGCTCGATCAACCGATCCAATCGGTGGCCGTCCTCCCGGTTGCTCAGGATCAGACGCAGGGTGGTGTGCAGCCGTGCGAGGGTCGCGAGGGTCGAGATCCGGTTGAAATCGGTGTGCTTGGCCAGTCGGTTTTCGATGTCGGTGGCGAGCGACCGGAACAGGCGGGCCAGGTTGCCGATCCTGCAGCGATCCAGGTGGATCGAGTAGTAGAAAGCCACTTCGGCCTGGGTCTCGTCGCAGTGGACCAGGCCGCTGCTCAACACCTGGACCACATACCGGTCGGCGGTCGTGAGCAGCTCCACCGTCCGGTCGTCGAGCACCGGCAGCTCCTCCGTCTCTTCGACCAGGCTGATCGGGTCTTCCCGGCCGTTGAGGTAGGAGAGCAGAGCGATCACTTTGTGCCGGCACAGCCGCCCCGTGGCGCCGCACTTGCAGACGGCTCGCGAGAGGCTCTGCCGCCGCGGAAACCAAACGGTGATCGGTTCGACGGTCAGCGTCGCTTCCAACATCTCGCCCTCCTTCAGCTCGGCCACCCACCCCGCCTGGTACATCCGGACGGCCTGGTCGAACTCCTTCTTACCGGCCTCTTTGCGCAGCGCGGCGAGGTCGAGCTGCTTCAATTCGCTCCACGGCTCTTCGGCCGCCGGTTCCGGGTTTTCTCCTTTCTCTTCAGCTGCGACGGAGGCATACTCGGCGGCGGCCAAAATCCCCATCAGGATGTGTTTGCAGACGGTTCGCGAAGGGCAGCTGCACCGGCTTCGGGCGATGTCGGCCGACAACGAAACCGCCACCTCCTCCCATGCGACCCGTATCCCGCTGCCGCCGTCCTCGCCCTCGCCGCAGGGGCTCAACTCGATGCGCTCTACCGACTCCAGGTCTTTCAGCGCGCGTTTGTAGAGCCCCTTGTTGCCCAACGTGGTCAGAAAAGCTTCGGTCGCATAGGGCTGGAAAACGCGAGCCTCTTCGCGCTCCACCCCCCGGGCTACGATATGATATTTCCGATCCATTCGGCCAGTTTTTCAGGGGTTAAGGCCGCCACGTCCGCCCCCAGTCGGGCGATGTGGTGGGCCGCATTTACGTCGTAAGTGGGCGTAGCGGAGTAGTCCAGCGCGGCGAGGACGAACAGACGGCTCCCGGCCTCGATAATGTCCCGACAGGCGGAGTACATGCGCTGATAATTCACTCCTTCGTACAGGTCGCTCACGAGGACGACGATGGTCCGCGGCGGGGTGACGATCAGCCCTTTTCCGTACTCCAGCGCTTGGCCGATGTCGGTACCTCCGCCGAGCTGCACTTTCATGAGGAGGGCAACGGGGTCGTCCAGGTGGTCGGTGAGGTCGACCACCGAGGTGTCGAAAACGGCCAGGCGTACCGACAGGGCCGGCATCCGTACGAAAATCGAGGCCATCACGGCGGTGTAGATCACCGAGTCGAGCATGCTGCCGCTTTGGTCGACCAGCAGGACGATGTGCCACGGGTTGTAGGGGCGGACGTTCCGGTTGAAGTACAGCCGCTCCGGAACGATTGTGCCGTATTCCGGCTGGTAGTTTTTCAGGTTCTTGCGGATGGTCCGCTCGAAGTCGAAGTTGCGGAAAATACGGTACGGGGCGTTCGTTCGGGGCAGTTTGCGGCCCGAGAACACTTGTCGAACGTGTGATTCGAGGCGTTTCTGAAGCTCGCGGACCACCTGCTCGACGATCCGGTAGGCCAGAGCGTGCACCTGCTTCGGTATCAGGTCCCGAAAGGTCAGGATGTTCTTCATGAGGTTGAAGTCCGGTTCCAACTGGCGCAATACCGATTCGTCGGTGAGCAGCTTGGTGAGGTTGTACTTTTCCAGGGCCTGTCGTTGCAGGACCTCGACGGTCTGTTGCGGAAAGAGCCGTTTGATGCGGGCCACCCAGATCGGGACGGTCAGCTGCGACGCTCCTGTGCCTCCGGTCCGGTTGGAGTCGGTCGGCGGTGTGGCGTCTGTTCCCCCCTTCTCAGCTCCTCCCTCCGTTGAGCCCGCTGCCGAATTCTCGGCATCCGAGCTTTCCTCCTCTTCTTCCTCCTCCGTGGCGTCCGATCGTAAGCCTCGCTGCGGGGCGGTGTACTCCCGGTCGTAGAGGAACGCCAGGGCCTCGTCCGTCTCGCGGAGCTCCTCCGCCAGCGGCAGGTGGAACTCCGCAAACCGACCCAGGATCAACCGCCAACGATTCACCAGTACTTCTTCGTCTTTCGTCATAGGTTCCAGTCGTTGAGTGCCTCGGCCGCCCGGTGGTCCAGCCGCATCGCGGCCACCACCTCTTCGGCCGTGACCGTCGCGCTGCCCGACAGCCGCTCCGGTCCGATCCCGTGCCGACGGGCGATCACTTCGGCCAGCCGGGCCAGGTCCGTGGGCGAAAAGTGGGTGAAGGCGTAGCGCAGGTCGGGCAGGATGGTCAGAAAGGCCTCGGTGTCCGTCTGTCCGATCACGCGTTCGATTGTCTCCAGCATGCGATCGTCGAGGAGCAGGATGTCGTGAGCCACCTGAAACAGACCGCAGATGAACGAAGCGGCCTGTCGGGGCAGACAACTCATCAGGTAGGCCGCGACCCGGTCGCCGAAAACGGCGCGGTCCATCGCCCCCTGTTCGTGCCGGATCGCCAGGCAGAGCCCATAGACGCGGCTGTTGCAGAACGTGTCCCGAATCACCTCCTCTGCTCCCTGCTCGAAACTCTCGGCGTCGCTCCACGAGGCACCGGCCAAGAGAAAGCCGTACAGGCTGTGCAGGACGTTGCACACGCGCTCTTCCTGATCCTCCGCCACCTGCTTGACCACCGGGATCCGTTGCATGGCCCTCTTCCAAGCCACTCGCCCGAGCTCCGGCAACAGCGGCTCCACGCCGCCGTCCATCAGCAGCTGCATGTGGGTCAGCCGGTGCAGGTTTTGCAGGAAGAGACCGAGGTTCAGAAAGTCGTTCTCGCGGTAGATCGTCTCGCGGATCGGGTCTTCGTGGTGCCGATAGAACGCGCCGAGCCCCATCACCTCTACCGAGAGCAGCAGTCGGCCCAAGGCGTCTGCGGTCATGCGCCGGTCGTCGAATTCGCGGGCGACCAGCGTCGTACACGCCTCCTCGATCGTGGCCCCGTAGACCGACAGGTCGATCAACCGGGTCGTGACCTCCGGGCTGTAGCGACAGAGCCAGCTCTCGCGCGCCAAATTCCGGTCCGAACGGTTCACATAGTCCGGACCCCGCTCCAACGACGCAAAACCGCTCTTCAAAAACAGCATGCGGTGCAGAAAACGGCTCTTTTGCCGGTGGGCCGGTTTTTTGATGATCTCCAGGACGATGGCTTGCCTCTTGACGGTTTCGATCCGGATGCGGAGGGCCGAGCATTGGGCCCGGAAGTCCTGCACCAGCGGCGGTACGGCTCGGTCGAACGGCACCCGGCCGACCTCCAGACCGGACAGCTGGCGCAACAGAAAGTCGATCTCCGGCGTCGGTGTCGAGTGTCGATCCCCTTTGACGAAAGCGCTCCGCACGCCGTCCAACAACTCGTATACGCCGGCCGTCGACTTTCCCCGCAGAGCGGCCAGCGAACGGGCCATGTGGAAAGCCTGGATCTCGTCGGGAATCGAAACGGTGTGCCTCTCCCGGGCAAAACGGGCCGTCCGGACGATGTATTCCAGCACGGTCCGCGCATACGGATCCTGCCGGGGGCGTTTCGTCTCCTTCGCCTCGAGCGGCATCTTCTCCCACACCGACTGGTAGAAAGCCGGGAAAGCCATCCCGGCCGTATAGCCGTTCCGGCTGTCGGCCTCGCGAAAGGTGTAGGGCATCAGGTAAGCGGCCGTTGTCCCGCTGGCCGGCGTAGTCCACGACGGAAGCTCCGCTTTCGGGCGCTTCGCTCCGTCGGCGAGCTCCTCCATGAGTCCCGCCACGTGAAATGCGCCGGTGACAACCAGGATCCGCTGCCGGTCCGAAGCGAGGCATTTCCGAATTTCGGCCGCCATATACTGTTCCCGCAGCCGATTCTCTTCGGCCGCAGGGGTCTCCGCGGGCGTGGCCAGCCGCATGAAGTAGCCGAGCGAGAAGACCTGTTTTACGAACGACCGGCTCTCCGCCTCAACGGCTCCCAGTTCGAAACGCCCTTCCCAGAATTCGGCGAAATCGCGGCACCCGCTCCGTGCCGTCAGCCGGGCGGTGTAATCGTTCGTCTCGTACTCCGCGTTTTCGTTGTACAGGAACTGGAAATCGCTCTCCTCGTGTTCCGGCCGGTTGATGAGCCGGTGGGCGTAAGGCAGGTCGATGAACTGCACGGGGATCGACCGCTCGGCCGCCGTGCGGATCGCCACCAGCTCCGGCGAATAAGCCAGGAACGGATAGTAAGCCCGGTATCGTTCCTTGAGGTCCGACACTTGTCCCTTCCGGTCGTCGAAGCTGGTGTAGATGCAGAACGGCGGACAGGCCTCCCGATCGGCGATCGTCGGCAGCAGGGTACCGGCCTCCGACGGCCCCTCGATCAACACCAGCTCCGGAGCATACCGATCGATCACCCGGGTCAGGTGCCACGCGCAAGCCGGCGAGTGGTGGCGCACCGGATAGTAGACCACCCGCCCCGTGAAGTCGAAGCTGTGCTCGAACAGCCGCTCGGCTACTTCAGCCAGGTCCGGTTCTCGTAATATTCCTTCCATTTTCCTCCGTGCTTTTCGGCTTTCAACCGCACGGCTCTGTTGAAGTACTCCTTGAGCAGCGGCAGGTCCTCCCGGTTCTCCTTCACCACGGCTCCCAGCAGGTTGCGTACCACCGCCCCCGTGCTCACCGTGCCGTCGCCGTAGTAATAGCCCTCCAAAGCCGACTGGTAGTAGACCGACACGGCTTCGGCAGTGCTCATCACGCCCGAGAGGCGCTGGATCTTGACCTGTTCGGACGAGACGCCGTGGCGCAGTTCGTTGAACGTCGACGCCAGCAGCTCGACCACATCCTCCTGCACGTCGAGTTTCAGTCCGCTGGTCGCGAACATCTCCTGACACTGATCTCGGATGATACGCCGCTCCAGCGCCACGCTCCGGATCGGATCGACGGTCTCGAAATTGAACCGCCGCTTCAGCGCGCTGCTCATCTCGTTGATCCCCCGGTCGCGGGTGTTGGCCGTGGCGATCACGTTGAACCCGGGGGCGGCGAACAATACGCCGCCCTCCGCCTCGTCCTCGCCCAGTTCGGGAATGTGCATCACCCGGTCGCTGAGGATGCTGATCAACGAGTCCTGGATCTCCAACGGACAGCGCGTAATCTCCTCGAACCGGGTCAGGATCCCGCGCTGCATCCCGACATGGACCGGCGACGGCACCAGCGCCTCCCGCACCGGCCCTTTGGCCAGCAACATGGCGTAGTTCCACGAATATTTGATATTGTCCTCGCTGGTTCCGGCCGTCCCCTGCACCGTATTGGTGCTGACGCCGCTGATCGCTGCCGCCAGGAGCTCGCTGAGCATGGTTTTGGCCGTCCCCGGCTCGCCCACGAGCATCAGACCGCGGTTGCCGGCCAGCGTCACGATCGCTCGTTCCACCAACGCATCGTCGCCCAGGAACTTCGCGCTGATACGCACCTCCCGCCCCGCATGTCGGATCGGCTCTTCCTGTCCCAGGATAAAAGCCCTCACGGCTCGCGGCGAGAGCTGCCAATTGGCGGGCTTCGGACCGCAGTCCGAAGCCCGCAGGGCGGCCAACTCGTCGGCATACCGCATCTCCCACTAACGGCTTCTGTATCTGCGGTTGCTTTGTCTTTTTCTGCTGCTGTTGCTGCTTAGTCATCGCTCCGCTCCTTGTTCAGGTCTCTCAAACCGTCCAATACGCCGATCACACTGCTCAGGAATCGCTTCGGGAGCGTCTCGATCTCAACCAACTCATCTTTGCTCGGCCAGTCGATCACCTCCTGCTTCTCGTTCAACCGGCAGGCGATCACTTCGCCCAGCGTGATCTCCTCGTCGTACGCGGGGGCGAAAGCGGCCAACCCCTTGGCATAGAGCTGCAGCGCGATGCCGAGGGTCTTTTCGATCCAGGTGTAGTACTCGACGGCCCCGCCGTCGGTCACCGGTCCCCGCTGGAGGTTGTGTTTCCGGATGAAGCTCATGATTTGGCTGCCGGTGACCACGGTTCCGCTATAGCGGGTGATGGTTCTCTTGTCCTCGATCTCGTCCGGGGCGAGCTCTCCGATCGGAGCGTTCAGCTGCGCCAGCGGTTGTACGACTTCGTAGTCGCTCAGCTGCTCGATCCACCGGCCGAGCGTCTCCGGATCCAGCTCCGTCGGATGGACCAGCGTGATCGAGGCTTCGTCCGGCAGGGTGTATTCCGTCTCGTCGACGGTGTTGAAGGTGCCGTCCGCCATGTAGCGGAAAGTCGTCTGCAGCTCTCCCGTCCGAGGGTCGTAAACGCCCCAAATCAAACCCGTCGCAAATGCGTGCATCACCACATTCTCAACGAACAGCTCGCGCCACGCCGCCACCGACCATTTGCGGCCGTTTCGCAACACTTGTTCGAGCCGACCGGTCTGGGTCTGTACCGTGGCTTTGATCTGTTTTTTGAGTTCGGAGAAGGCCTTTTTGGCCGCCGCCGCTTTCACGGCATCGTCCTTGACCCCCGGAGCGGGAAGCGATTTGAGCGTTTTCTTCTTCTCCGGGTCGAAGATCGAGAGGCTGAAGTCGGGCTGCAGGGTGACGGTGAATTGCCGCGGGCCGTAGTCGAAGGTCCGTTCGCCGGTGGTCGAAAATTCGAGCGAGGGGACAATCCGGTCCGAGAGCGCGTCGGTCGACACGCCCAACGCTTCGGCAGCCACATCGAAAGCGGCTTTGGCCGCCGTCTTGATCTTGTAGTAGCGGGATTTGGCGGCCATCGTGTCGATCATCATCAAAGCCATGTTGCCGCCGTTGATGGCGATCGCGTTGACGGCGAACGAGGCCATGGCTCCGCGGCTGTTCTGCGCCCAGTCGTTCATGAGGTTCGACAGGCGCATCAGGGCGGAGTCCGGCATGTAGATGCAGTAGGGCAGCAGGAACATCTTCCGTTTGGCTTCGGCCGAGGTTTGGTCCACCCAGTAGCGGAAGATGCTTTCGAGGGCCTGTTCGAGGTCATGCGGGTGGAGCATGGCGGCAATCCGGTCGCAGGCGCCGATGCGGTAGGGTTTGCCGAGGCTCATGTACTCCGAGAGGATGTACTGCGGCACCACCTCCGGCGCCGGTCCGCTGAGGTCGGCAAAACGGAGGCCCTGGAGCATCTCTGCCGGAATCCAGGAGATGTATTTCTTGTTCTTCTTGTCGAAGTGCTCCTGGCAGTAAGCCACCGCCTCGGCCGGTGACATGGCTGGGCCGGAGTCGGGGCCGGTTTGGGTCTCGGTTGCGGCCTCCCGGGCGTTGTCCCACTGTTTGAGGAGGCGTCGGGCAACCTCCGCCCCTTCGCGGTTCATCTCGTCGAGCCGCTTCTCGAGGAGCGGACGCACCTCGCTCTCCCGCCCCTCGAACATCGCCTCGATCTCTTGCAAGAGCCCTTTCATTTTGGTGGTTGCCAGCAGGTCGACCAGCGGCTCGAGAGCCCGCCACCCGCACGTCGTATACAGGAACTGCAGCCACGCCCGCTTATGCTTCCCATTCCAGGCCTCGTCGCTCAAACAGGCCCATGCCTCTTCGGGATGCGCCTGAACATGGGCCTGCAAACAGCTATCCGTTGAGTATTCATAACGATTCCGGGTGAAGATCGTCTGAACTGTGTACCAGTTGTTCCCCTCGAGGAATACCTCGAATGTCTGTTCCATCTTTTCGCCCAGCCATTTTTCTCTAGGTGACCAAATGTTATCATAAAAAAGGTGATAACTTTTATCTCTGGAATAGAACAATAGACGATCGACAAACAGCTTGGCTAGCGGCGAATAGGTGTACAACAGCCCCAAGCTGTCAAGCAAACCGGAGCAGTCGTAGGAGCGAGTGGCGAAGAACGATTTGACCCAATCTTTCCATAGCTTTTCGGAGGCTGTCGGGTCGGCCAACTGCTCTTGCGAGGGCACTTGCCCTCCCTTGGGATATGCCATTTGCTGTATTTCCCGGATGATATGGGTCACTAAGGGCGTGAGCTCAGCAGGCTGCGGCACCTCCGTCCACCCGTTTTTCCAGATTGCCGTCAGGATATATGCGCTACTCTTCAGTCGGATCAGTCGTTCCAGATCGCTGCCCGACAAATCGTTGTCGCATAAGGTCAAGTAGGGCAGGTAACGGCTGTATTTCGCGGTATCCTCTTTCAGTAGCACGAGGGTCATAAAGAGCGCCAGCTCGAATTCCACCGAATTGTCCCAGTGTTTTTCGGTCAGCAGCCGGTCGGCAAAAGCCTCCGACTCGGCCGGACGATATTTAAATAGCAATTGTGCTACATAATAACTATCCTTAGGCCCGAACGCTCTTGGGGTCTCCTGATCCTTCATAGTGCCATATTGGCGGTAAAGCTGCGCATGTAAGAGGTAAGGCCGCACGCCTTTTTCTAAGATGTCTTCAAACTTGTGTCCGATTTGCAGCCAAAAATGTATCTCAGTGATTGTTTCACACGCTATGGCAAAACTATCTTTGTTGATTTTCGTCGCGACTATCAGCATCCGTCGTGCCAGCTCGACGGTCTCACTGTCCTCCCCATAAAACTCCTCTTTTATCCAGTCGCTATCGTAGAACTCGCGCAAAGGCAGGTTGACCTGTTCCGGATATTGGTCGATTTTTCCCTCGAGATAGTCGTTGATTTCAGGCGGCATTTTTTTGAACGTACTCTGCCAGCGTTTCATCATCTGCTCTTTGGTCATGGTGCTTGCTGTGTTTAAAAGTGTATCTGAAGCTCAATATTCGGTAATTTTTCCGGGATTTGCAAATGCGTTTCGGGGGATTCCCGAAAAAAGAAAACGGCCGGGACTCTCTCAAGTCCCGGCGCCTCCCGGAGCGAAAAACGGGCAATCGCGCCGTTATCCTCCACCCCCGCTCCCCCTCGAGGGGGCCTTGGGGTCGCTCGCCGAAGTCTCCGTTTTCCTTCAAACAAAAAAGACAGCCAAAAAGGCTGTCTTTTCCGAGCGGAAAACGAGACTCGAACTCGCGACCCCAACCTTGGCAAGGTTGTGCTCTACCAACTGAGCTATTTCCGCTTAATAAGTATGTTCTCTCCTCTTGCCCTCGCCGCGGTTGAAAGTGTCTCTCGGAAACGGCTAACCCGCCGTTTCGGGCAGGTTGTGCTCTACCAACTGAGCTATTTCCGCGTTAAATAAGTATGTTCTCTCCTTTTTCCCTGCCGCGGTTGAAAGCGTCTCTCGGAAACGGCCAACCCGCCGTTTCAGGCAAGGTTGTGCTCTACCAACCGAGCTATTCCAGCAACAATTTTCTGAGGCAAAAATAGAATGAATTTTCGAATTTGCAAAAATGTTTGTCGCATCCATTGAAAAAACGCCCTGCCGACAGGCAGGGCGGGCAAACTGTATCGCAGCGTGTAGAGGCTGTCGAACAGGATGGTAGCTTATCGGATGTGATTGAAGCTCGGACGACGCTTTTTCCATTCTTCGGCGCTGTTGGTCGGGTTCTGGAGGGTGTCCAGTTGGGCGACGCAGGTCCGGATGTCTTTTATCAACAGGTCGGCCAGGTCGATTCCCACCCCCTGTCGAGCCACGATCCGCATAATAATCACATTTTCCATCGCGGCCGGCATCGTGTAGGCCGGAACCTGCCATCCCTGGATGTGGAGACGGTCCGAGAGGTCGTAAAGCGTCCACTTGCGCGAAGGATCGTCCTTCAGCTTCCAGACGAAGAGCGGATTGGGCATCTCGTCGGTGAAAAATTCGAAGATTCCCATCTCTTTCAACCGGTCGCGCAGGTAGAGACAAACGTTGATCGAGCTGGCCTGCACGTCGTGGTAACCCTTCCATCCCAGTCGGATGAGTTGGTAGTACTGGGCCAGTACTTGGTTGCCCGGGCGCGAGAAGTTGATCGAAATGCTCGGTACCTCGGCTCCCAGGTAGTTGACCGCAAAGTTCATTTCGTCCGGCAGGTAGGACTTGTCTTTCCATACGATCCATCCCACGCCCGGATAGACCAAGCCGAACTTGTGGCCCGAGGTGCTGATCGAAAGCACCCACTTCAGTTTGAAGTCCCACTCTACGTTCGGGTAGATGAACGGCAGGATAAAACCTCCGGTGGCAGCATCCACGTGGATGCAAATTTCCCAGCCGGTTCGGGCGTTCAGGCGGTCGAGGGCGGTGTTCAGGGCTTTCACGTCGTCGTTCAGGCCGGTGATCGTCACGCCCAGGATCGGGACCACGCAGATGGTGTTCTCGTCGCACAGGTCGACGACTTGTTGCGGGTCGAGAGTTATGTGGTCGGCGGTGACCGGTACGGTGCGCATTTCGACGTCCCAGTAGATGGCGAATTTCTCCCACACGACCTGAAAACAGGACGATATGATGAAATTGGGCCGGTCGGTCGGTTTCCCGGCGGCCTGGCGGCGCTTCTTCCACCGGAACAGGGCCGAAAGACCGCCCAGCATACAGGCTTCGGACGAACCGACGGTGCTGGTTCCCATGCAGTATTGTCCGCCGACGGCCTCGGGCGAGTGCCACAGGTGGGCGATCATGTTGACGCACCGGCGTTCGATTTCGGCGGTTTGCGGATATTCGGTTTTGTCGATCATGTTTTTGTCCATCGTCTCGGTCATGATCCGCCGCGCGCTGTCGTCCATCCAGGTGGTCACGAAAGTGGCCAGGTTCAACCGCGAGTTGCCGTCCAACATCGCTTCGTCGTGGACGATCTGGTAGGCGATGTTTTCGGCGGTTCCTTCCCGAGGCAATTCGGTTTTCGGTGCCACGCATTGTTCTTCGTTCGAACCGAAAACGGGGGTGTCGACCAGGTCTTTCTTGAGCATCGGAATTTTTTTCATGGCTGTTGAATGAGGTTGTTGAATAAAGTAGGTTTGAGTCTTTATGGATTTTAGCGACGTGTGTTTGTCGGCGTCTTCCCGCGAGGGAACAAATACTGTGCCAGCTTTTTTGGTGGTTCTCGAAGGGGGTTGAGGGGGCTTTCCTGTCAGGTTTTGGGTCTTTCTCTTCCGGCAGGCCAGTAAGACGCCCTTTGGGCACGCCCACCGGGCGTTTTGCTAGGGTTGTCTCAGCCCGTTTTTCTCTGCCGTCAGGCCCCTACCGAGTGCCGGGAGGCACCGCCCGCCCGGCGTAAGGGCAGTTCCAGTTCGTCGGGATAGCTCGACCGCGCGCGACTGCTGGAGTAGGATATTGGCGAAACAACGAAGAGTTGTTTCGCCAATATCCGCCAGCGCGCGGACGGAGACTGTTTTTGCAACCGGCAGGTCCGGTGCGGGTGCCGAGCGGCACCGCGCGCCGCGCCTTAAGAGGGAAATACCCCGTTTCAACGATGAGTTGAAACGGACGTATTTCCCAGGCGCGCGGATAATGCCGGGGCGGAGCTATTTTCTTGGGTCGGACGCCCGGGAGTGGGCGTTTGGGGTAGAGGCAGGCAGTAAAAGACGCTGTGCGTCCCTCTCGAGTGGGAGGCGTCCGGCCCGCCCGCCTCTACGAGGCGGCATTGCGGAGAAAGGCGCGCGGCCCGAGACCGTGGGGCCGAGACGTTTTTGGGGCCGGAGCTTGCGAGGTCCGCTCGAGCGTAAGCGAGAAAAAGCGGGCCTTCGCGGGGCGAAGCTCCGGCCCGTCATAGTGAGATCTCTGTTGAGTTAGGGCGGAAAAAGTTGCGATTCGCAGAATCGCCGTCCTCGGCCTGGGGTAGAGGCTGCCTGGTTCGCGTGCCGAGCGACACCGCGCCCGAGGACGATTTTCTCTGTAAGGGATTCGCCGCCGGTCGACAAGTTGAACAACTGCGACTCTTCGAGTCGCGCGAGCCACCGCCACCCCGGTCGGGGCTCGGTGCCGCTCGGCACCCGAAGATTGGAGCTTGCTTTGCAAAGCACCGCTGGCGTCGGCCCGCAAGAGGGCTTGGCTAAGCTCGGTAGCACCGTCGGGGGTTAGCCAAGGGGGCGCAGCCCTCTTGGCTGCGTTCTTTGCCTACTTTCTGTCGCATGACAGAAAGTAGGAGCCCCCGCGGCTCGAGCGGGGGAGAGGAAAGAGATTGATTCTCCCCGAGAGGGTTGGGCCCCGACGGGGGACTGGGAGGCTTCGTCCCGGGGCCCAGCAGCCTCCCTCTTCCTGGAGGCAGCGCAACTGAAAACCGCGCCCACGGGGCGTTTTGCTGGCCTGTCGGGCGAGAGAGCCGTAGTTGAAGCCCAAGTAGTGGACATTGCCACTCCCCGAAGGAAACGACGACGACCAGCTGTACCCGCGGGCGTCCCGCTTGTCCGAGAAAAGCCCAACAAAACACCCTGTGGGTGCGGTTCGAGTGCCGAGCGGCACCCCGGGGCCGGTGCAGCGACGCACTGCCAGGCGGTTGAAATGGAAACTATAGCTCCAAGAGCTGGAGCCGGTCGTCAGCGGCAACCTTGTCGATGATCGCATGGACCACCTCTTCCAATCGGCTCCCCGGCGTGTAGTCGGCTGGTGCGACGAAGTTCACCCGGTGCTCCTCGACCAGCTGGCGGAGCGAATGGCCGACTTTCCGATCCGTCGGGTTGTAGACCGCAATCGAGTGCCCTTGTTTCTCTTTCACCAGCCGCATGCACGGAATGTCCGTCGTCCCGTCGCCGATGTAGATCATGTGCGAGAAAGGAACCGGACGGTCCTGTTCCGACACAAAACGGTTCACCGCTTTCGAATCGTAGACGCTGTCGATCCCTTTGCTGATCTTGAAGATGAACTGCGTTTTGTTGGTATAGTTGACAGCCACCCCCGGCCAGTAAGCCACCCCGTCCACCGAGTAGAGGAACGAACTGGCGAAGATCTTGCGGAAATGCCGGGCGATGGAGGTCCCTTCGATCATCTCGCGCAGGCCCGACGAGTTGATGTAGTGCACCACCTCTATCCCCTTCTTCTCTCCGTACCGGTCGATGCGCTCGAACCACGACTCGACTCCCGCATAAAGCTCCACCTTCCGCCCCGACTCCGCAAAGGCCTCTCGACGTAACGATACGCCGTTCACCGTGGCCTGGCGGATCATCTCGTTCATGTAGGTCAAAATCGGGTCGGCATCGTTCTCTTCGGCCATCCGGTTGCAGTTGTCCCAAAACTCGCGGTTCCCCTTCCCGATCGCCGGGATAAAGTCGTATTCCTGCATGTTCCCCGGAGACAACGTTCCGTCGAAATCATAAATTAATGCCAATGTCATATACTTGCGTGTTTTTTATTCTTTGGCAACCCGGCTGGAACTGTTCTCTTTACTTTCGCTTCCCTCGTCTTACTTTCGTCTAAGTTTGCCAACCGTGCTTGGTGAACCGAGCCGGGACTGCCGCTTTTTGAAAAAAGCGGCACCAAAACCGACGCTGCCGGCGAGTGCAATGCAAACGCAGTTTGCAGATTGCCGAGCGGCGAGGAGGAAACCGA
>CAJTNK010000029.1 GCA_910577885.1 uncultured Rikenella sp. | reverse complement strand
GCGAACGCGTCCGCCGCGGGGGCGGTGCCTTCCGGCACTCGGTATGGGCCTTCCGGGCGAGAAAAATTGCCGAGAAAAGCCCAGCAAAACACCCAACGGGTGCGCCGGACGGGCGGTGCCTCCCGGCACGCGGTACTGGCCTACCGGGCGAGAAACCGATCCGCAAGCCCAGCGCCCCCCCCGAAAAACTACCGCGCAATCATATCACTCAACACGTTTTCCACCGTCGCATCATGCAGCACGATATTTTCCGACTGCGTGAACTGCAACAGCATACCGCACCCCGACAAATAATCCCGCAACGCCTCAATCTCTTCCTTCGCCCCCGTACGTTCCAAAACCACATACTCCGGATTGATCTCAATCACCCGCGCACTGTGTTCCTTCAGACACGCATCCCCGCACTTCAGGAAAAGCTCCGGCGACACCTTGTACAGCGCAATCTGCTGGGCCGTAGTGAACTCATCCGTCCGGTACTTGTCCGCCCGAAGCACCTCGATGATCCGCTCGATACCGCTCAGGATCCGACACGCCATGTCCTCGGTCGTAAAAGCGTGGATCGTGAACATACTGATCCCCTTGACCGGCGTCTCACTGACCTTCAAGCTCTCGATATTGATTTTCCGCCGCGTAAAGATCGACGTAATCCGCCCCAAGACCCCCACCCGATTTTCGGTGAATACCGTGATGATATACTCCCGGACCGTCTTGTCCGTCTCTTTGCTCGGTGCCATAACCCTTGTGTTCGCCAATTGAAAAAGTTTATTCGGAATAGAGCAGCTCGTCGAGCGACGCTCCCCCCGGAACCATCGGAAAGACATTGTCCTCCCGTCCCACCGCCACCTGTAGGAAATAGGCCCCGTCGCTCCCCAGCATCTCGCCCACAGCCTCGGCCAGTTCCTCCCGCCGCGTGATCCGCCGCGCCGGCATGCCGTACGCCCGGGCAATTTGCACGAAATCCGGATTGACCAGCTCCGTGGCATTGTATCGTTTTTCCATGAAGAGCTGCTGCCACTGGCGCACCATCCCCAGGAAAGCGTTGTCGAGCAACACGATCTTGACCGGAATCCCCCAGTGCAACATGGTCCCCAGCTCCTGCATGGTCATCTGAAAACCGCCATCCCCCAGGAACAACACCACATGCCGCCCATCGTGCATCTCCTCCAGAGCCACCTTCGCCCCGATCGCCGCCGGCAATCCGTACCCCATCGTCCCCAGCCCCCCCGAGGTAATCAGACTCCGCGTATGTTTATAATTGGAATACCGCGCCGCCATCATCTGTTGCTGCCCGACATCCGTCACAATAACCGCCTCTCCGCCCCCCTGCTCCGCCACCTGCGCCACCACTTCGCCCATCGTCAACTCCTCCCGCTGCGGCCTCAACTGCCGGTCGATGACCCGCTCCCGCTCCACCGCCGCATGCCGCGCCGCCGTGGCAAACCACTCCGCCCGCTCCTTCCGGACAATACCCCCCGCCGTCAGAATAGCTTCCAACGCCTCCCGCGCATCGGCCACCAACGCCAAATCGGTCCGCACGTTCTTGTCGATCTCCACCGGATCGATCTCGATATGAATCACCCGCGCCCGCGGCGCATAGGTTTTCAGATTTCCCGTCACGCGGTCGCTGAAACGCATCCCCACGGCAATCAACAAGTCCGCCTCCTGGGTCATGAGATTCCCCGCCGCATTGCCGTGCATCCCCACCATCCCGATATTGAGCGGATGCCCCGTCGGCACCCCCGACAACCCCATCAAGGTCGCCGCCACCGGGATATTCCCCGCCTCGGCGAGCCTCAACACCGCCTCTTCGGCCCCCGAGATCTTCACGCCGTTCCCCACCAGCATCAACGGCCGCTCCGCCGCATTAATCATCCGCACCGCCTCGGCCGCCGCATCGCCGTCCACCTCCGGCACCGGCCGATAGCTCCGAATCCCCCGACACGGCTCCCACCGATAGTCCCCCCGCGCCGTCAAAGCATCCTTCGTGACCTCGATATAGACCGGTCCCGGCCTCCCCGCCGCCGCAATGTAAAACGCCTTGGCCAACGTCGGCACAATCTCGTCGAACCTCGTGATCTGATAGTTCCACTTCGTGATCGGCACCGTCATATTAATCATATCGGCCTCCTGGAAGAAGTCCGTCCCCAAAGCCGTCGACGGCACCTGTGCGGCAATGCAGACCACCGGCGTCGAGTCCAGCATGGCATCGGCAATCCCGGTCAGCAAGTTCGTGGCCCCCGGCCCCGAAGTGGCCATACAGACCCCCGTCCGATTGGAAACCCGCGCATAACCCTGCGCCGCATGCACCGCCCCCTGTTCATGCCGCGTCAGGAGGTGCCGCAGCTCCGGATAGTCCTGCAACCGGTCGTAAACCGGCGTAATACTCCCCCCCGGATAACCGAAAACGGTCTCCACCCCCTGGTTAATGAGCGACGCCAGCAACGCTTCGGCCCCCGTAATGTTCTGTTTCTCGGTATATCTCATAGTCTGTTCCTCCGTGATAGATAACGCGGCGCGCCGGTCAAAATTATTCGACGATCCGCGTCGCCCCCTTATCCGCCGACGAGACCATATTGGCATACGCCCGCAGTGCCTTGCTGACGGTCCGTTCGCGCCGCGGCCGGAACCCGCCGCCGATCCGCAAACGCTCCATCCGCCCGGCTAAAACATCGTCAGCCACCTCCAGCATAATCGAGCGGTTCGGAATATCGATCCGAATCCTATCCCCGTCCTCGACCGCCGCGATCACCCCCCCGGCCGCCGCCTCGGGCGAGCAGTGACCGATCGACAGCCCCGAAGTCCCCCCCGAGAAACGCCCGTCGGTCAGCAGCGCACAAGCCTTGTCCAACTTCACCGTCTTGAGGTACGAGGTCGGATACAACATCTCCTGCATCCCCGGCCCCCCTTTCGGCCCTTCGTAGCGGATAACGACCACATCGCCCGCCCGGACCGTACCGTCCAGAATCCCCTTGCTGGCCAGTTCCTGCGAGTCGAAGACCCGGGCCGTCCCCTCGAACACCAGGATCGAGGCATCGACCCCCGCCGTCTTCACGATACACCCGTCCGCAGCCACATTCCCGTACAGCACCGCCAACCCGCCGTCCTTCATATAAGCATGTTCGACGTCCCGAATACACCCTTTTTCGCGATCCCGGTCGTAGTCCGGATACATCGCCCCCTGCGACCCCAAAACGATATTGAACTCCCCGCCCGGAGCCGACAAATAGCGCTCCGTATCCGCAGCAGCAGCCGTCGCGCCGAGGTTATGAATATCGTACCTGGCCACCGCCTCGGCCAGCGTCAACCCGTCCGCCCGCACCGTCGTCCCGTCGATGAGCCCCGCGCGAAGCAAAATCCCGAGGATAGCGAGAATCCCCCCGGCCCGATTGACCTCCTGAATGTGATAGGCCGAGTGGTTCGGCGCCACCTTGCACAGCACCGGCAGCCGCCGCGACAGCGCATCGATATCGCGCATCGTGAAATCCACCTCCGCCTCCTGCGCCACCGCCAGCAGGTGCAGCACCGTATTGGTCGACCCCCCCATGGCGATATCCAGGCTCATCGCATTGAGAAACGCCTGTCGCGTGGCAATAGCCCGCGGCAAGACCGCCTCGTTATCCTCGAAATAGTACGCCCGCGCATTCCGGACGATCAATTTGGCCGCCTCCTCGAACAACCGCCGCCGGTTCTTATGCGTGGCCACGATCGTCCCGTTCCCCGGCAGCGACAACCCCAGCGCCTCCGTCAGGCAGTTCATCGAGTTGGCCGTAAACATCCCGGAGCACGATCCGCAAGTCGGACAAGCTCCCTGTTCGATCCGGGTCAGTTTCTCGTCCGAGATCTCCGGATCGGCTCCCTTCACCATGACATCGATCAGGTCATACGCCTCTCCGTCCACCATCCCCGCTTCCATCGGCCCGCCGCTCACGAACACCGCCGGAATGTTGAGCCGCATGGCCGCCATCAGCATCCCGGGCGTGATCTTGTCGCAGTTCGAGATGCACACCAACGCATCCACCCCGTGCGCCCGGCACATATACTCCACCGAGTCGGCGATCAGGTCCCGCGACGGCAACGAGTAGAGCATTCCGTCATGCCCCATGGCAATTCCGTCGTCGATAGCGATCGTGTCGAACTCCGCGGCATAACACCCCTCGGCCTCGATGAGGCGTTTGATCTCCTGCCCGATGCCGTGCAGGTGGGTATGCCCCGGCACGAATTGCGTGAACGAGTTCACGATCCCGATGATCGGCTGTCCGAACTGCTCCTCTTTCATGCCGTTGGCCCGCCACAGGCTCCGCGCCCCGGCCATTCGCCTGCCGCGGGTCGTAATGTCGCTGCGTAATGGTTTCATGAGTCTTCGTGTGCTGCGTGAATGCTGATAAAACAAATCTTCGTCACGCAAATGACGAAATAAAAAATCCCCCGGTCAAAGAGCTCTGCCGGAGGATTACGAAATCCAAATCGAAAATATCCATCATTAAACCCTACTCACCAACCACTTACCATCTGTTTTCAACCCTCATCCAACGCCCCGTTTTTCTCCCCTCCCACCTCCGCCAGCGGGTGCAAACGCATCGCCCCCCGCAAATCCCCCAGCTCCAAGTGGGTATAAATCTCCGTCGTCAGAATCGATTCGTGCCCCAACAGCTCCTGCACGGCCCGAATGTCCGCCCCGCCCTGCAACAGATGGGTGGCGAACGAATGGCGCAAGGTGTGCGGACTCACCGTCTTGGTCACCCCCGCCGCCGCGGCGCTCTGCCGAATGATCGTGAAAATCATCACGCGGGTGAGCCGCCGCCCCCGCTGATTCAGAAAGACGACGTCGGCCGAATCCGCCGCCACGGCCATCGTCCGCCGCTGTTCCAGGTAGCGTTCCACCTGCTGCAACGCCGCCCGGGCAATCGGCACGAGCCGTTGCTTGTCGCCCTTGCCCGTGACGCGCACCACCCCTTCCTCGGCAAAAATATCGCTCAACCGCAGATTCACCAGCTCGCTCACCCGCAGCCCGCAGCAATACAAGACCTCCAAAATCGCCCGATTGCGATGTCCGAGCGGCCGGCTGAGGTCGATCCCCTCGATCATCCGCCGAATTTCGTCGTAAGACAAGGTGTCGGGCAGCTTCCGGGCCACCTTCGGCGAGTCGATCAACTCCGTCGGCAGCACCTCGATCCGGTCGCTGTGCAACAGATAGGCGAAAAAACTCCGCACACCGCTCAACACCCGCGCCTGCGTCGTATCGCCCGCCCCGAGGTCGTAGACATGGCTCATAAAAGCCTCGACATCAGGCGTCTTCACCTCCTCCGGACGCTTCGCCCCATCGCCCCCCGTCACAAAAGCCGCCAGCAGGCCGGCATCGTGCAGGTAGGCTTCGACACTATTGGCCGACAACCGACGCTCAAAACGCAGGTACTCCCGGTAACCGTCCAAAGCCTGTTCCCAGGCAGCTTCTATGGTGGATTCGCTCATCTTTTCGTGTCGACAAACCGCCGATCGATCCCCAAAAATAACGACCGGCGAGGGCGAAATTACCCAAATTTGCACTATTTTTGGACTTCAATCGAAGAAATCATGAAAAAATTGCTGATCCTCAACGGGCCGAACCTCAACCTGCTGGGGGTACGCGAACGCGAGATCTACGGCACGCAGAGTTTCGAGGAGTACCTCCAGGAGCTCAAAACCGAGTTCGACGGACGGGCCACACTGGACTACTTCCAGTCCAACTCCGAAGGGGCGCTCATCGACGCGCTCCACGACGCCCGAAACCGGTACGACGGCGTGGTGCTCAACGCCGGAGGCTACACCCACACCTCCGTCGCACTGGCCGACGCCATCGGAGCGGTCGCGGCCTGCGGACTCCGAACCGTAGAGGTACACATCTCGAACATCATGGCACGCGAAGAGTTCAGACACACCTCACTCATCGCACCCCGCTGTGCCGGGTCGATCCTCGGTTTCGGACTCAACTCCTACCGACTCGCCCTCATCAGCTTTTTATAACCGTTCTCTGCTTCTTGGAACCGGTCATTGGCGACGGGAGGGTACTGTACTTTCTGTGAACAGAAAGTACCAAAGAAACTTTCAGATAGCATACGCTACGCCTTAGGCTCCGCAGTCCTCAGGGTTGTGGGTGGGGTTCTTTTAGGCGCGCTTAATGCAAGCTAAAACTCAGACGCGCCCAAAAAGAATCCCCACCCAAAGACCGGGCTGACACGGCCAAAGCATCCCAGCGGGATGCGCTCTAAAGTTTTTCTGGTTCTCTTTGTTCACAAAGAGAACAGTTCCTGCTCGTTCACCAAACACGGTTGCAACAAAGAGAACGTATTACAAATTGAAAATAGAGCATGGAGAAGAAGACAAAAATAGTAGCGACGATATCGGATCGTCATTGCGAAGTAGATTTTATTCGGTCGTTGTACGAGGCCGGGATGAACGTCGTACGGATCAACTCGGCACATACCTCGTTCGAGGGGGCGACGGCGATTGTGGAGAATACGCGGGCCGTGTCGGAGAAGATCGCCATATTGGTGGACACGAAGGGTCCCGAGATTCGGACCACGCGGATGGAGGATTCCGGGATTCCGGTCGAGGAGGGCGACCTGCTGACCTTGCGCGGAACGGACGACAACGAACAGCTGTCGACCCGAGAGTGTATTTACCTGAACGACCGGGATATCTTCGACGAAGTGCCGACCGGCGTGGCCGTGCTGATCGACGACGGGGATATCGCCCTGGAGGTCGAGCAGAAGAGCGACGGTGCACTGATCGCCCGCGTCAAGAACAGCGGGATCATCAAAGGCCATAAGAGCGTCAACATTCCGGCCGTACACCTGCACCTGCCCGCCCTCACAGAACGCGACACGGAGTATATCCACTGGGCCGTGCGGATGAACCTCGACTTCATCGCCCACTCGTTCGTGCGGCACAAAGGCGACCTGCTGGAGATCCAGAAGATTCTGGACGCCGAGCACAGCACAATCAAAATCATCTCGAAGATCGAGAATCAGGAGGGGGTCGACAACATCGACGAGATTCTGGACCACACGTATGCCGTGATGGTGGCGCGGGGGGACCTGGGGGTGGAGCTGAACGCCGAACAGATTCCGATCGTACAGAAGAATTTGGTACAGAAGTGTATCGAGAGCAAAAAACCGGTCATTATCGCCACCCAAATGCTGCACTCGATGATCAACAACCCGCGGCCGACGCGGGCTGAGGTGAGCGACGTGGCGAACGCCATTTTCCAGCGGGTGGACGCCATCATGCTCAGCGGCGAGACGGCCAACGGGCGGTATCCGGTCGAGGCGGTGCAGGCGATGACCAAGATCGCGCTGGCCATCGAGCGCGAGGTGGAGCCGATCATCGACGTCAACATGGTGCGGATCAACAACGAGATCACGGCTCAGCTGGCACGGTCGGCCGTACGGGCTTGTACGAACCTGCCGGTCAAGGCGGTGCTGATCGACACCCTCTCCGGGCGGACGGGGCGGTATCTGGCGGCGTTCCGGGGCGAAAAACCGGTCTACGCCCTCTGCTACCGCAAACATGTGATGCGGGAGTTGGCCTTGTCGTACGGCGTGCACGCCGAGTATGCCGAACCGGCCATTGCTCACGACCGATTCAGCTACCAGATGCTCCAGATTCTGGAGCGGGCCGGAAAGATTGCCAACGACGACCTGGTGGTGGTGGTCGGCGGATCGTTCGGGGCGGCCAAAGGGGCGTCGTTCATGGAGATCAGCCGGGTGATCCACCTGCTCAACCGGGCAATGACGGAATAAATACTTAACCGCACTGTTATTTATACACTTGTATTTGGCTACGAGCTGGAACTGCCGCTTTTTACCTACGGTTTCCTCGCGCTACCTCGGCAAAGCCCGCAAGCGGTCTCTGCTCTCGGAACGCTGCTCGGTTGAAAAAAGCGGCACCAAAAACTTTTGAGATAGCATACGCTATGCCTTAGGCTCCGCAATCCTTAGGTTTATGGGTGGGGTTCTTTTAGGCGCGCACTAAGGTTTTCGCAGCCTAAGCGCGCCCAAAAAGAATCCCCACCCAAACACCGGGCTGACACGGCCAAAGCATCCCAAAGGGATGCGCTCTAAAGTTTCTTTGGTACTTTCTGTTCACAGAAAGTACAGTACCCTCCAGTAGCTAAAGCAGAGTATACAAATAACAGTACAGTTAATCTATTATTGCAGTTCGTCCAGCTGCACCTCTTTGATGCGCCCACGGGAGCTCAGGATAAGGATGCGCAGGTCGCTGGAAGTAGCCTCGTCGAACGTGTAGCGCTCCATCGTGCCGTTGTTCAACCGGCTCCGCCCCCGCCACACCGGAATGAACAACCCGCCGCCGCTCGAAAGCTGAATCTCGAACTCCACCGGCTCGCCCTCGTCCCACGCGATGCCGATCTCCGACGGTTTGGCCCCGCTCCGCAGCTCGTAGGTGATGTATTGGTTTTTGGTCCCCTCCCACACCGTGTTCGGGTTTCCGTCCACCGTACAGACCGCCCGGTCGTCGGCCACGCTGGCCGACACCCGCGCAGCGAGTGCCCCGGAGCGTTCCGAGCTGCGCATTTCGAGCAGCCGCCCCGCCTCGACCACCGCAAAGTCGCGCCGCAGTTTAATATCTTCGGAAGAAGCCCCGATCATGACCGTGAAGTCGCCCGGTTCGACCGTCCATTCATAGCGTTTGTCGAGGATCTCCAAATCACGCGGGTACAATTTGAACTCGACCCGCCGGCTCTCGCCCGGCGCGAGATGCACACGCTCGAATCCGCGCAAAACCTTCTCATAAGCCATCACCGACGCGATTTTGTCGTGCAGGTAGAGCTGCACCACCTCGTCCCCCGCCCGGTCGCCCGTGTTGGTCACCGTGCACGAGACCGTCAGCCCCTGGTACGGCGTAACGACCGTGTCCGAGAGTTGCAAGTCGCCGTACTCGAAGGTCGTATAACTCAGCCCGAAGCCGAACGGATACAACGCTCCGTTGACCCTCGCCCGGTGGCTCCGGGGCCCGTTGGCCCCCCACGAGTCGCTCTGGGCCGACGGCAACGTCGGGAAGTTGAACGGAATCTGCCCCACGCTCCGCGGAAAAGTCACCGTCAGCTTACCCCCCGGATTGTAGTCGCCGAACAGCACCTCGGCCACCGCCGTGCCGCCCTGCCGTCCCGGATACCATGCCTCGACGATCGCCGGCACATGCCGATCGGCCCAGTTGATCGACAGCGGCCGCCCGTTAATCAGCACCAGCACCACCCGTTTCCCCAGCTCCTTGAGCGGTGTAATCGCCTCTAGCAGCTGTTGTTGCCTCCCCGGCAGGTCGAGGCTCGACCGCGATTTGTTTTCGCCGCAAGTCCGGGTCCCGCCCCCCAGCACCAACACCACCGCATCGGCCTCCCGCGCTACCGCATAAGCCGCAGCCATACTATCCTTTTCCCGTTGAGTCAGCGGGTAGTCCATCAGCTCCGAGTCCGGCCAGTTGTCGTCCACCAGCTCGCACCCCTTGGCATACACCACCTCGACGCCCTGCGGAACGGACGCACGAATGCCATCCAACACACTCACCGGCTCCACCTCGTTGGGCCCGTAGCGCGCCGTCACGAAGTCCGTAGCCCGGGCGTTCGGCCCGATCACCGCAATGCGCCGCACACTGTCCCGGCAGAGCGGCAGCGTCCCGGCCTCGTTCTTGAGCAGCACGATGGATTCCAGCGAAATCTGCCGGGCCACCGCCTCGTTCCCGTCGCTGCACACCTCGGCATCCGCCCCCCGGAGGTCGTTCTTGTACGGGTTGTCGAACAACCCGCACAGGAATTTCACCCGCAGGATATCCCGCACCCGGTCGTCGACCACCTCCTCGCTCAAAGCCCCCTCCTGCACCAGTTCGCGCAGCGGCACAATGAACGAGTCGGGCGACCGGAAGGTACACCGCACGTTCAACCCCGCCTCGACCGCCTGCCGCACGGCCTCTTTCATATCGGCCGCCGTAAAATGCTTGCTGTAAAGGTATTCCACCGCATCACTATCCGACACCACGTAGCCTCGAAAGCCATATCTCCCCCGGAGGACCTCGGTCAGCCAGTGGTAACTCCCCTGGACCGGTTCGCCGTCGAAGTCGTTGTAAGAGCTCATCACCCCCAGCAACCCGGCCTCGCGAATCACCCGCCCGAACGGATAGACATGCACCTGTTCCATCTCCCGCAACGACATCTGCGGATTATTCCGCGCCATCCCCTCCCGAGCCCCCTTCCCGTTGCTGTAGCCGACAAAATGCTTGGCCGTCGCAGCCACTCCCTGCGACTGGATCCCGCGGACCATCTGAATCCCGAGTTCGGCCACCAGATAAGGCGACTCGCCGTAGACCTCCTCATACCTTCCCCAGCGTTGATCGCGTCCGACGTCCAAAATCGGCGCATAGACATTCGTATACCCCAACGCCCGTGCCTCGCGCCCCTCGATCTCGCCCATCCGGTAGACGAGCTCCCGGTTCCAGGTATGTCCGACCCCGAGCTGGGTCGGAAAGTTGGTGGCCCGGAAGCTCTCCACCCCGCGCAACCCCTCGTTCGTGAAGTCGACGGGGATCCCGAGCCGGGTCTCCTCGACGAAAAACCGCTGCACCTCGTTAATCGCCCACGCATGGCGCGACGCCGGCCACACATACGGATTCTCACGGTTCCGCTTCCCCCGCGGATAACCGTTCAGGTGTTCGTCGATGGCCCCGATCCCGTCCCGCCAAATGCGTTCGGTCTTCCACTCCGGCATCGGAAGATCGTCGGTCAGCACCCGCCCGTAACCATACAACGTAGCCATCTGAGCGGTCTTCTCGTCGAGGTTCATCTGCCGGAGCAGGTCCTCGATACGCCGCTCAACAGGTTGCGTCGGGTCTTCATAGATATCCTTGCGGCCGTTCTTGTTAAAATCGATCCACCCCGCGTGATAGATCCCCCCTTTCAGCCGATATTCGGCTCGGACCACCGGCTTTCCGGTCCGGTCGAACCCCTGTGCCGCAAGTTCCGTCGCCCGGCAACCGAAAACCAGCACGGTTGCAAGCGCAATCGTTTGTCGTGTCATGAATAGTTTCAGAGTTTGATTCGGATGTTAGTAGCTTCGACAAAGATAGGTTTTTCTGGAGAAAGCTCCCGATCTTCGGCACCGTCTCTCTTCCTCCTTTTCCTGTTCCTGGAGGCAACGCAACGGAAGACCGTACCCACGGTGATCGCTGCGCTGCGGGTAGATCCCGCCGCCGTTGAAATGCAAGCGACAGACATTGAAGCCGGACACCGTCGACGACCAATTGAGCCCGGTGGTGCCGACGTTATACAACGTACCGTACTGATAAGCGCGGTAGCCCGGGGCCGAGCGACACCTAGTACCGCCCGGGGTGGCAGAGGCTCGCGCACTCCGTAGGAGTGTGGTTGTTCTGCTTACCGACCGATTGAAAACGACTGACAGAATTTGTATGACCTTATTCGGCCCGTCGCCACCCCTGGCGAAAGGCCGGTGCCGCTCGGTACCCGAAAACTCCAGCGGGCCGCCGCCAGCGGGACTTTGCAAAGAAAAGCCCAACCTTCGAGTGCCGAGCGGCACCGAGCCCCGCCCAGGGTGGCGGAGGCTCGCGCGACCCATAGGGTCGCAATTGTTCAACTGGGTCGACCAAGAAACTACTCTGCCCCACGGCCATTGTCCGTACGCCTTTTTCCGTACAGCCGTCTCGAAGAGACGAGCGGCCCGTCGCCTCCCCCTCGGGAGAAACGCACAGCGTCTTTTGCTGCCCGCCTCTACCTCAAACGCCCCCTCCCGGGCGTCCAGCCCGAAAAACTGCTCGGCACGCGAAAACTGGGCTTTTCTCCGCAAAACTCCGCTGGCAGCGGTCGAAAAACCTTTGAGTCGCAACAAACTGCGATCGTAGATCGCGCGGGCCAGCCGCCCCCCACCGGCTGGCTCCGGTGCCGCTCGGCACTCGAAAACTGGAGCTTGCTTCGACAACTACCGCCGTGCGGCTGACCCGAAAAACGATTCCGCCGCCACCCGGCTCCGCCAAACAGGCATGGACCGCGCGGGCGGCGGCCGGGTGACCCCGGCGGGACGAGCGAATCGACGCTGCCAGCGAGAGCAAAGCGGGCTCGCACGCTTTGCTGAGCGGCGAGGAGAAAACCGTAGGTAAACTTCGTATCGCTGGGGCCTCCGGACGAGAAAAACACCTCCAGCCCAAAAGCTATCCAACCGCCACCACACAAAAACAAGACGTGCCGCCAGGCCGGTCAAAAACCGGACGGACGGCACGCCACTCTGTATGCGTCGCAAATCGAGCCTACTTCTTAGACGCTTCGAGCGATACCTGACGGAACTCTTTCATCAGTTTGGTGAGTTCCAAGGTCGCCTTACGAGCCCGCGTCCCGGCAGCTTTGTTGCCTTTTTCGCTCTGGAGAGCTGCGTTTTCCTGGAAATTCGCGATTTCAGCTTCGATTTTTTTGAGTAATTCTTGCATGATTGTTTTTGATTAAGTTTTCAAGGCCCAAAAGTAGTAAAATCCTTGTAAAAACAAGCGTTCGGAGCACAGATTTCTCGGAAAAAACCGTTCCGCTTCGACCACCCGAAACCCAACTTCCCGAAAAAAAGAAAAATGGGTTGCTCATCCACCGACAAGCAACCCATTCCGTACTCCGGACGGGGGCTTTTTATGGCCTCCGTTTTGCAAATCGCCCCAAATATCACCCCAAACAAAACAAAAACATTCTGTTAATCAATCGATTAACAGAATGTTTTGTACTCCGGGCGGGACTTGAACCCGCACAGCCGAAAATGGCCAAAGGATTTTAAGTCCTTCGTGTCTACCATTCCACCACCGGAGCCGAATATCTGCCCCTCTCACAGAGCCACCCCTCGTTGCGCGAAGATAGCAATTCCGTCCCTCCCCCGCAAATTTCCTCGCAAAATCCTCTCCCCATATCCCCTCCCCCGCATCATCCGCCCACGCCGGCATTCTGCACAATCACCGTATTCCAGTCCAAAATCGTAATCATAATCTTATCGATCGCAATCTCGATCAGAATCGGCAACTCGACCTGCTCCGCATTGGCCGGATCCACCCCGCACGCCGACGGCAACACCGGCACCCGCGCAATCTCGACCCCTCTCTTATAGAGCACCAACTTCACCCCGTGATCGTCCCCGAAGCGACTCATGAAGAACTCCGCCGTCCGTCGTCCCGCCTCCTCGTCCGTCGCGAAATCCGGCGTGAAACAACACGCCTCTCCCCCTCCCCCACCGGCCACCGCCGACATCTGCGCCTTCCCCTCTCCGTCCACCTTGTCCGGCACCGAAATCAGCCGCGCCGAGTAATCCTCCACCGGCGTCATATCGTCCTCATCCCGCTGCAAAGTCAACTTCACCTGATAATGTCCCGGCTTCATCCCCGGCTGCATCCGAGCCGGCCGCCCCCGCCGCACCGTAGCCGTCCCCACGCTGTGATACAACTCGTCCGCACAATCGTACTCCTTATCCGTGGCGAAAACCACCTCCAACTGCGACAGCGTCGAACTGCCCTTCACCAATTCGGCCATCTCGGCCTGATCCAGGTTCGCATAGCACACCACCCGATACTCCCCCTCCGGCACCCCCGCCAGCAACGTATCCGGCACCGCCTCGCCCCCCCCCGCCGCCTTGGTCGCCCCCCGGAGCGACGGATGGTCCAGTCGCAAACTATCCACAAAAACCCCCTCCGCCGTATAAGCCAGCGCATGCAACGTCCTCACCCGATCCCCCGCCGGAAAGTCCAACAGCAAGGTCGGTTTCATGTTGATCTCCACATCCAGTCTTTCGGTCAGCGTACAACCGACCACCCCCAGCATCCCCAACACGACGATGCCTATGTTTCTGATCTTGAGCATCATTTCACGCATTAGTCTTTTTTATGCAAGTACGGCGTCATTTCCGGGTCCAAGTTCGCGCGATACTCCAACAAGTCGTCCAGCTCGCACGCCCGCCGGAAACACTCCTCGCCCAATTTCCACTCGCCCAGCCGCGAGCAAACGATCGCCCTCAGGTACTCGACCTGCGCCGACGAAGGCAACGAGAACAACACATCCCGCGCCGCCCCGTTAAAACCCCGGGACAAAAGCGCTACGGCGGTATTCTGGTCCCTGTACGGAGTGAGGATCTGCGCCGCCTCGACGTAATGCCGCCGACGCAGCAGATCCACCCCGCGTTGGTAAGTCGTATCGACCACCGTCGTATGGATCGTATCCTTGAGCATCCCCACCCGCCGCAGGTTGTACTTGAAGTCCACCACCCGCAGACGCGGATAGATCACCTCCCGGATATACTTATAATCCTTTCCGAAACGTTTGCGAATGGCCGCCTCCCGCTCGTCCGGATCGGCAATCCGCTCGGCCAGCCGCACAATCTCCTCCCCATTCGCCACCTCTTCGTCGCGCAACACTTCGGTCCGGAAATCGGCCCAGTTCTCACCCTCCCAACGCACCGTCAGGAGCGTATCGAGTTCCGGGAAATCGAACTCCCGCCTCAAATAATTGCTCAACGCAAAAGCCCGTTCGCGTGCCAACCGGTTGTTGTGCCGGAAGCTCCCCTCCGGCGACGAAGCGGCCGTCAGCACAATACTATCGACATAGAACTCATGCTGATACAACAAGGTGTGCATCAGCTCCCTGATCTGCGCCAGGTTCTGGGCATTATTTCCCAGCGAGTCCATGATCTTCGTATTATTGACCTTGAAGGTCAAATAATTCCGGTCATTGACCACCGCATACTTTTCGATGATCTTGGTCATGTACCGCGTAATCGGCTGCACGAAAGTCAACATCGAGCTGATATTGAACTGCAACGTGTCATTCGCCGGCACCACGTACGAACTCCCGTCCAGTGCATTGACCCGCCCGGCCAGCGAGATGAAGAGCTGCTTGTCATCCTCCTCGACCTTGACATCCTGCGTATAGTAATACGTGATCTTCTCCTTGTCGTTCAGAATGGAGTCGAACCGGCTCTTGTCCAGATACGGGAACTGTACGAAGCGATGGAACGCCTCTTTGAGTCTGGCCGTATCCTCGGCGCTCAGATTCCCCTTCCGCCGGTTGACCAGTTTCGTGCGGAACTTCGAGTACCGCCAATAGTTCCTCTCCTGCAACTTGCTGAACAATCCCCCCCGCACCTGGAGCGGTTCCAGCTCGATGTTTTTCCCCTTCCGGTGCATGATCGGGGTAATCATAAAGCTCTGCACATTGCCCTGCAACTCGCGCGGCATGGTAATGAGGAAGTCGATCTGAATTTTCCCGTCCCGCTCGGCCAGCATCCTGGTTTTTGCCACCACGCGCACCTCCTGCGCCTTCAAGAGCGCCACCGCCTCGCCGTCTTCGTCGACGACCATCGACTTCCGGTTGGCCACGAACAGCGAAGGCCGGGTACTGTCCCCCCGAAGTTCGACAATCGTGCTGTCCTCGGGTTCCTGCATGCGTTGCATCCGTTCTCTGACCTGCTTCGGGGTATGGGCCACGACGCTGGTGTATTGTTTCCGTTCGAGTTTGCCCGTCACAGCGCATCCGCCCAGCAAAAAACCGGTGAATACAAAAACGAATAGTAGAACCAAAAATGTACGCTTCATACACGAAAAAACGCCTGCCCAAACCCGGCGCGATAGAGAAGATTTTGTTCTTTAGTAACGATCAGAAAAGATAGACAAAGCTGACATCCGCTTTGGTCGGCGCCACGACAATCCTCTTGGAGCGATAGATCAACTCGTCTTCGGTCACCGGCGTAGACCTCGGCCGCTTGGTATCCTGCATATACAGGATCCCTGCCCCGATCTCGACCCCGATGGTAAATCGTTTGGAGATGACCCAGCAGTGTCCCCACGAGAATCCCGGCCCGGCCAACCATCCCTTTCGGGTATGGTCCTTGTTGCCCCAGTCGTACCAAGCTCCGCTGAGATGCACCCCCCAGAACGAGCCCGCATTAGGTTCGAACCTCCAGAAGCGGAAACCCGGCTGCACCCCGAATCCCATCAAGGAGAACTTTCCGAACTTGACGGGATTGGCATAGAGTCCGAGATCGAACGACGTTTTCTGCGAGACGGCAATATCGCATCCGACATTAATGGTCCCCGTGAGTAGCAAGAGCCCGTTCCCCCGAATGGAATAGAACTGCGCATGCGCCTTATCCACCGAGGCAGTCCCGGCCGCCAACAAGAGTACCCCCCCAATCCAATATACAATTTTCTTTCGTAAGCTTGCCATTGCCATCACTACTTATTCCACAGTAGTTTCTTGTGTAGAGAATGTCGTCCGCCCATAACGAGTTTGTGCCATCAATACCACCACACTCGAACCGCTCTCCATCTGAAAGTATACCCGACATTTTTTCCGTTGTATTCCCGGCTCATTCCCGGTATCCGGAATTACAGCAAACCTAGACTCTCCCGGTTCATCTGAAATATCGGGCAAATCTGTCGTTTCCTCATTCCCCAAATCGTCTAACTTCCTCACCCGGAAATCTTTATTTCTCCCTCCGGTTGCCGAACAAATTAGACTAATCTCATCATTCAGATAGTTGGCACAAATGATTTCCACCGTAATAACCTGCTCTTCCAATGAAGGAATCAGCGGGGGCAATTCGGAAGCAATAAATTTCAATGACGATACTCGGACATCATCCGTGTTCGGTCCTCCGAGCTTCAAATGCATATGATAATGCGCATTCCCTTCAACATCGAAATTCCCTCCTTGCATGTCATCTCCCAAATACAAAGACATCCCATACTGAGTGTCCTCATATTTTCCGTCAAGAAAGAGATACGACGCATTCTCTGGAGCAGTTTGCGGATTTCTTTGTTCTTCTGAAGTGATTCCCGGCACGTCTCCCTGCATATTCTCCAGCGCGTAGAATGACAAATTATTGGTATTCGGACTAACACCAAGAACCTTATCTAAATAGGTAGGACTGGAACTACTCGGTTTAAATAGCGAGATACTTCCCGGCACAGACTGAAGAGCAACTGTATTGATCTCCATCTTTCCGATGGCCGGTCCCATCAATTCATAGGAGAATTCATATTTGGCCACTTTGCGCTTCAGGGTAATCGAGATCGGCACGATATCCCCCTCATCCACCTCCACCCCCTCGTGTTTGGCCCATTTGATCTCCATGTTTTCATCCACAGAGCTCATCGGAAAATTCCCGGCCTTGTTCGGTGACACAGAATAATTAATCTCCAAATCTTTAATCTCCTGCTCGGTCATCGAACACATCGACTCACTCACCGTTGCCGGCGACGCCTCCGGATCATGCGAAGTTTCCAGATAAAGACTTTTTCCGGCATTGGCCACGGCGTACAAACGATACTTTCCCAGCCGGATATTGGTCAACTTGAGCCGTTTGGTCACATCGACCGACGAGAAATAATAGTGCCGCACCTCCGGATTGGCCACCGAAGGATAATGCTTATGAACGAAAAAGAGGTTCAGGTCGTTGATCTGTTTTTCCTGCTCTTCTCGCGTGGCTTCGGCTTTTGTTTGCAAGTCGTTGCAACGCAGGATGAGCATCGCATCGACCAATGCGGTGTCCTCCGGCCTGAGCGGCTGGTCGCGCCAGGTATGCTTGCGGCATCCGCCCGACACGAGCACACCGACCAGCAACCCCGTCCCTATTATGAAACGACTGATGTAATTCATGATTCTCTCTCCCCCCAGCCCGCACACGACGTAAGGCCCAGCCATAGCCGAGCCTCTCCCGCCGCGCACAGTTCGTGAAAAAACGATCGAAATCGAATGAAAAATCAAACGTGAATCAACGAAAAGAAGATTAGTTCTTATCCCCGATCGTGATATCCTGTGTTTGGAGGGTTTCCCAATTCATCACCTCGACAGTTGCGTAAATTTCGTTTTCGGTCAACCCGTTGACCTTAACATTAATCAGATAACTCCCGTTGCGCTTGAAAAACCCGAAATCATCCTTCGTCTCATCCGTCGAACTCCCGGCGTCCCCTGCCAATTTGATGGTATATTTAATCGGGAGCCCTATATTTTTCTCCTCATTAATCACCCCATCCAAAGCAAACAAAGCTTCCAACTCCAATTCCGGCAGCAATGTAGCCTCATTCGGTCTCTTCTTCCACCCATTTTCGTAAATGAAGAACAGATTCTGATAATGCTCGTACTCAACCACCTCATAAGATTTCTGCATCAAGGGATCACTTCGCCTATCAGTGGCGGCCAAATTCGGTTCTATTTCCCGAGGAGCCAACGTTGTATTTTTTGTGAGATTGATCAATGCCGCCTTCGTAAATTTTATTTTACTGTCCTCTGTATATTTGTTCTTAAACTCCGGCGTCGTCGTTATGTTAACCATCACTTTGGCCACCGTCCGCCGCAATTCGATCGGCACCCGCGTCGGAATATTCGCCCCGGCAGCCGGGGTAGTCACCGTAGTCTTCCCACTCATAATAAACCCTTTCTGGTCTCCGAGACTTCTTTTGGCTTGAGTGGTCACCAATTCAAAATTATTATCGTTATAGTAAGTCAACGCACCAAAGATAGGCACACTCCCGACCTCAGAAATTCCACGCCCTTCTCCATGTGCCAGCAAGGCTGTACGAGTCGGCATCGATCCGAGCGAAGCAGGCGTACAATTCGCTATGGCATAAAAATCATAGCTCGTATTCGCCTTCATTGTCGAAAAATTAAACACCGCCTTTTGCTTGCCCAATTCATAGGTAGTAAAGACGTGACCATGAACACAGGCATCCTGGCCGGTCTCATACACATAAATCACGAGACTATGCAGCTCCTTCTCAAAATCTTCGGCTACATCGTCGCCGAAGGCCTTCGTCGCCGAAGAACCGCCCAACGTTACTTCAACTGCACTTGAGACCAATACCGGCTCCGGCTGTTTCTCCTTCTTACAGGAGAAACTCACCACTGCAGCAGTGGTCGCAACCACCGCCAAGATGGATCTTTTCATCATTTCTTTATGTCTGTATTTTTAAATTTAACCCTATTAAAAAATGCTACCGCCGCGGACGATTCGCCGGACTATAACGCGGCAAATGTAACACATTTTTTCTTACGAAGTGTAGCTATTTGATTACCAGATACCCAAAAACACATGAAAAGAGACTATTCCTGGCAAAATCTACGTTACACGAAATACCACTAACAACTAAAAAAACAACAAAAAAGGTCTGCCGAATCGCCCGCCTCGAAAAAAAATCGAAGCCAAACGAACGACAGGCCCTCTTTGACTCTCCCCCCCGGAAGAAAAGCCCCCGCGCACGCCCCCCCCGGAAAAGAAAACCCTAAAGCTGCGTCGCCGGATCCAGATTTTTCCCCTCGATGTCCTTGAAATACTTATACGTCCCGACCTTCAACTCCGCCGTGGCATCCTCGTCGCAGACGATAATCCCGTGCGGATGCCGCTGCAGCGCACTGATGGTCCACATATGATTGATCCCCTCTTCGACCCCATGCCGCAAAGCCCGGGCCTTCCCATGTCCGTTCACCAGAATGAGCACCTCATCCGCATCCAGGATCGTCCCGACGCCCACCGTCAAAGCCGTCTTCGGCACCTTATTGACATCATTGTCGAAAAACCGCGAATTGGCGATAATCGTATCCAGCGTCAAAGTCTTCATCCGCGTCCTGGAGGACAAGGACGAAGCCGGTTCGTTGAAAGCGATATGCCCGTCCGGACCGATCCCCCCCATGAACAACCGAATCCCCCCCAGCGCCTTGATCTTCGCTTCGTAAGCCTCGCACTCGGCCGCCGGATCCGGGGCATTGCCGTTCAGGATATTGACGTTCTCGGGCCGGATATCCACCTGGTTGAAAAAGTTGGTCCACATGAAAGTGTAGTAGCTCTGCGGGTGCTCCTTGGGAATCCCGCAGTACTCGTCCATGTTGAACGTCACCACGTTCGCAAACGAGACCTTCCCGGCCTTATTCAACGCGATCAACTCCTTATAAGTCCCCAGCGGCGTAGACCCCGTCGGCAGCCCCAACACGAACGGACGCTCCGGCGTCGGACCGAAAGCATTGATCTTGTGAGCGATGTAATTGGCCGCCCACTGCGAAATACGGGCGTAATCGGGTTCGATAATCAGTCGCATAACTCTTTATTTGTTTGTATTTAATCTTCATTTATCCTGAACGGACCAGTACCATTCTTACGAACTTCGCTTCCCTCACACTGCTTCGGTAGAATGTGTAAACAGTTTTTTAGCGACGGGAGGGTACTGTTCTCTGTAACTTCGCTATACTCGTGTCACTTCGGTATAATATGCAATCTGTGCTTTAGCGACGGGAGGGGACTGCCGCTTTTTGGAAAAAGCGGCACCAAAACCGACGCTGCCAGCGAGAGCAGAGCGGGCTTGCACGCTATGCCGAGCGGCGAGGAGGAAACCGAAGGTAAACTTTTGAGATAGCATACGCTATGTATGAGGCATCCGCAATCTAATGCTTTGAACCATTTGTTGGGTCGGGGTTTCCGGCGGGCGCAATTCTTTTCGAGGATAACCC
>CAJTNK010000028.1 GCA_910577885.1 uncultured Rikenella sp. | reverse complement strand
CGTTTTGCATGGGCCTGACGGGCGAGAAACAGTCTTTGTCCGCGCGCTGGCGGAAATCGATCAAACAACTCTCGGTTGTTTGATCGATTTCCTATTCCAGCAGTCGCGCGCGGGTGCCGCTCGGCACTCGAACCGGGCTGTGTCTACCCTAAGGCCGTGCGGGCCGCCTACTAAGGCCGAGCCCCCCCCGCAAAACACCCAACGGGTGCGCCGCGGGGGCGTCTTATTGGCCATCCGGGCGAGAAAACTTTGCCAAAGAAAACCCTGGCAAAACGCCCGGTGGGCGTGCCGAGCGACACCCTGACGGGAGAGAAAAAACCACGAACGAAAAACCCACAAAACCGGCTCCGAGACCCGACGACCGCCCCAACGGAACCCGCACCAACAAAAAATCCGGTTTTCCCATCCCGAAGGATGAAAAAACCGGATTCCGTTTCACCTCGACACAAAACCCCCACGGCCAAAGAAGGAGGCTCCGTCTCGAAAATATCAGCCGCGCCTATTCCTCGATAATCACGCGGAAACCCACATTACGCACCGCCTGCCACGGCAAGAAATGACGACGCGCCGACAAGCTCGCATTCTTCGTGCGGTCGATCCACGAACCGCCCCGAACCACCTTCTCGGCATTCGACACATTCTTCCCGTCCGCCTTCGCACTGTACGGATAAGGACGGTAATCCGACCGAGTCCACTCGGCCACATTCCCCTGCATGTCGTACAACCCCCAGGCATTCGGCTTGTAAGAACCGCTCTTGCCCAACAGCATATTGCCGTCGTCCACCGACGCATCTTTCGGCAAGAAATCCCAGTACTTGAACACCCGACTGTTCGGATTCATCGGCTGCGGATCGACCCCGCTCACCGCCATCTTCTGCAACTGAACGTCGGCCAGGTTTTCGTACGGCGAGAAGTCCGTATCCGCCCCCCACCAGTTATCGCCCGCCGCACCGGCGCGAGCCGCCCACTCCCACTGCGCTTCCGTCGGCAGGGTGATCTTCAGCCCCGTCTGTTCGCTGAGCTTGCGGCAATACTCCATGGCCTGTTCCCAGCTCACCCGGATCGCCGGACGCCAGTCTTCGTTCACCAGGTAATTCGGTCCCGTGTGGTCTTTCCAGTGCTGACCGATCAAGCGGTTGTCATGCTCCGGGAACAGCGCCCGGAACTGCTCGTTGCTCACCTCGATCTCGCCCATCCAGAACGAACGCCCCACTTTCACCTTCGACTTCGGCGCGGCAATCCCGTGATCCGCCCCGATCACGAAAGTACCGGCCGGAATTCGAACGAAATTCATCGTCACACCCGGCGCAATCTCGATGCTCTTCCGATTGTCATCCCCCACCATCGCTTTCGCCTCCGATGCCGAGAACGGCCAACCCTTCACCTTGATCTTCTTCACCGCCGGTTCGGGCTGCGCCTCCGGTTTCACCGGCTGCGGTTTCGGCTGCTTGTCAAGATACGCCGCATAGTCGCGGATCTCCTGCTGCCAATCCACCGCCGAACCGTTGGCATACTTCGCCGCCAGCTCCTTCCGCCGCTGCACCTGGTCATACCCGTGCTGACCCACCTTCAGGTCGCGGATCTCGAAGAATGCACTGTGATACGGCGCGTTGAAGTCGATCCAGTTGTAGAGTGTCTTCCACTCCTTATCGGTCAGTTTCACGCCGTGGTGTCCGTTCTGGAGCATCTGCACCATCTCACTATTCGAAGCGTTGAACTCGTACGGCACCAGGACGTACATATCCGCCTCCGGCCCCTGACGATAGAAGTACGGGTGGAAGTCGAGATAACTTTCGCTGAACTTGTAGAGGTTCTTGTGCCGCCCGCCGGTAAAGTTCTTACCGCCGGCCGCATTTTCGTTGTTGTGGCACGCCACGCACGCCCGATCCAGGATCGGTTGGATTTCGAGTTCGAAGGTAAACGGCCGTACCCCCCCCTCCGGCACCTCGATCTTCGAGGCTGTTTTCTGCGAAGCGATGGTCCGTTTCGGAATCGGCATCAGGTTCTGGTCCTCGTGACACCCCACGCACGACACCGTTTCGCCCGGCATCCCGACAAACCAGCTCCGCATCCACTGAATGGCCCGTCCCAGCGAGTCCAACGGCTGCAACGACACCGGCGTATTGGCCGGAATGGTAAAGATAGCCGACCCGTCGGCCTCTACCGGCACTTCGCCCAACAGACGCTTGATATCCCAACCGGACTGGATCCCCTGTGCCGAGTGGTTCGACGGGGAGTCGCGGTAAGCGTATTCATAGGTGAAGACGCGCAACTTCTTGACCGTCCCGCGCGGAACGCCCGGCAAGCCTTCCCCTTCGTAGATATCCTGGATGAAGACCGTAGCCTCCTTGCTATTCTCGTTGACCTTGTCCGGAATCACCGGCGGGGTCACCCGCTTCACCTCCGGAATGGCATTGATGTACCCTTCGCCTTCCCCTTCGACGAGCAGCGTGACATTGTCATAAACGTCCACCAGATAGATCCCCCAAAGCGAATTGGGCGTCAATTTGGCCGTCACGAGGAAGTATTTGTCACTGAGCGGCTGCGGTTTGATGAACTGCGGCCACACGCCGTTCACCATCTCGTCCTTGATGATCGGTTCGATCGGCCGCGTGCTGTACGGAATCTCCTGCACCATCCCTTTTTCCTCTTTCCGTCCCTTGGCCGGGTCGAAGATAATCAACCGCCCGGACCGCGCAATCCCGTGGTGCCCCGAAATGATCCCCACGAAAGCGCTCGAACCGCCCGGAAGCGGCTGCATGTCGAACGTGGAGTTCGGAAAATACGAACCGCTCCCGTACAAGTTCTTGTTCTCGGTCCCGTCCGGGTTCATGTGCATCACGAACCGCGAAAAATAGTGGATCAAGTCCGTGTACTCCCACCGGGTGTACATCACACGCCCGTTGTTCATCACCGTCGGGTTCCAGTTGTTGTCCTGGTCAAAAGTCAGTCTCCGCAGGTAGCCCGTCTTCGGATCGTAGAGCGCGAAGTTACCCACCGCATCGGCCCCGTCCACACACGGCACCCCGTGATACCCCAGCGTCGTGTTGATAATCATCCGCCCGTCCGGCAGGTAAGCCCCGTCGGCAAACTCGACGTCCGGTTCCGGAATAGCCGCCGTAACGTTCCGGAAACCGGTCCCGTCGGTATGGACCTCGAAAACATGCCACCGCCGCGCCGAGTCCACCGAAGTGAACAACATCCGATCGGCATCCCAATGCAAGTGCACGTCCGTCACCGGCGCATCCCCCTTGGGTTTGTAGATGAGCCGTTCGTTGAGCTTGTCCCCCCGCAGGTTGGAGAGCTCGACGATCGACGCCCGGAAACCGCCCCGAGAGGCCGAGTACTGGTTCGACCAGTTATTGGGCTGCGTCCCGAGCGCCGGAGCCATCACGTACCGCGCACTCCGCCCCAAATCATACTTCGTCACGACGATCTTATCGCCGTCCAAAAGCGGGTTGGCCATCAGAATCTCGCGTTTGAGCGCCAGCGCCCGCGTGGCAGCGGAAATCGCCGCCCCGTCGCCCGAGTAGATGGCGTCGAAACCCTTCGCCGCCAAACCTTTCAGCTCGACATAGAGGCCGTCGTACCGTGCCCCGTCGAAACCCTTCATGGTCTTCATATCGGCCAAAGCCTTCCCCACCGCCGGCACATTGAGCCACGCGAGCTGCGCCTGCAAGTTCAGCACCGTCTCTGCCTCCTGCGCCAAGTCCATATACCCGAGGATCCGTTTTTCGACATCCGGATTGGCCTCCAGCTCCTCGATCCTGGCATTGAAGTAGGCCGGTTTGTCCAACTGGCTCACCACTTTGACCACCGCAGCCCGCTCCAAAGCCGTCCCCGGCGAAGTGAGCCAGTCCGAAATCGGCGCGCCGATAAACGCCCCGAGCCGTTCCTGCACCTCCGGACAAGCCGTTACCAGCGCCTCCGCCTCCTTGCGTCCGTTGCTCACCATGATCTTGAAAATCGCACTCCCGCCACTGGCCCCTTCGTCGATCCCGATCTCGGAGTCGAACCGCGTGTACTCGCCGTTCAGCTCATAGGTCAACAAACTGTTGGCATGCGCAATCACCCCATGATCGTACTGCGTATCCCGGATCTGCAACTTGTTCCCGGCCAGGTTCTTGTCCACGCTGGTCCAGTTCCCCTCGATCCGCTTCACTTTGGGTTTCATCTCCCCGAGCCATACCTGGGTTCCGTCCTTCTTCGTGAACCGGGCATCGGCCCATACGGCATGGTCATAGTCCGTCCCGTCCGGCGTCCCCCACGTGACGAGCGAGATCTCCTTCAAGCCGGTCAGATCGACCGACACCTTCCCCGGCGCTGTCCCCCGCCGATACTCGGTCGAAACATACGGCAAACCCGCCGGCGACGAGCTTTCCATCTTCTCCTTGGCCGCGAGAGCCTGTTGCAGCCAGCTCTTTTTCAGAGTTTTGGTCGTCTTGCGCACCGGCGCGGCCGGAGCAGCAGCCGCACTGCCGCCCGCCGTCAGCGCGACGAGCGAAAACGCGACCGCCACCGTAGCCGCCCACGTCAGGCCGACTGTACGAATAGTTCTTGTTTTCATTATGATTGTTTGGAGTTAGTTTCACACTATTCCGCGAACGGGCAGAAAGCCGACACGTATTTGACGCTGGGCCGCCCAGCGCGCCCGTCGAAGCTCCAGACCACCGCTCCGGTCGAGTCGATCTCGACCAGCTGCGCGGCGTTCTGCGCCTCGGCCGGCAGGTGTCCCTGCCAGTTGGCGATCAGCGTATTCCCATTGGCCAGCCGTTCGGTCTGCGCCACAAAATGCAGCGGCACCCCCGCCACCGAGTCGATCCGTCCGACCACCTCGCCGCTCTGCCGGTCGACCTCCACCGCACAGTGTCCGTCGCCCAGCGCAACGAGCAGCCGACGTCCGCCGTCGATCTCCTGCACGGCAAACGGCACGCCTCCCACCTCATACGTCGCCACGAGACTCGTCGAGTCACCGCCGCCGATCTCCAACACCTTACCCGCCGTAATCACCGGAATCAGGTAGTTCCCATTCTCCGCCTTGGTCACGCGCCGGAACTGCCCGTGCGCCTGTTCGATCCCGAGATCGTACCGCACCTCGCGCCGCACCTGCAAGCCCGTCGAATCGAGTTCGACGATCCGGGCCGGCGTACCGCAAATGGCCAACAGATACCCCCCGTCCGGAAGCACCTTGGCGGTTTGCAGCTCTTCGCCCGGCGCCACGTCGGTATAATCCCACACGATCGTCCCCCCGCCATCGGTCGAGTCGCGCTTCACCACGCGCGCCCCCCGCCGATACGACAGCAGCACGTCGCCCGTCCCCGGCACGATCTCGACGCTGTTGCACTCCGACCGCCGCGGCAAACCGTACTTCCACTCGATGGAATCCCCGGCCGTCCGGTTCACGACGATCACGGTGTCCCAAAACGACCCCGCAACGAGCATCTTATCCGCCCCAGCAGCGGTCGATCCGGTCGAACCGCTCGTTCCGCACGCCGCCAACATCCCCCCCGCAAAAGCGAGTCCGAGCACAACCGCCGCCACCCGGGCGGTCGAAAAGGTATGAATGAAACGTTTCATCTTCATTTTTCTATTCTCCGTAGCGAAGCTATGTTACTTCGACAAATCGTTGTACATCTCGAACCCTTGTTCCGGCGTGAGTCCGTCGTGCACCACGGCGCTCACGGCCTGGATCATGGCCGCCGGATGCGCCGACTGGAAGACGTTCCGTCCCATATCGACCCCCATCGCACCGTCGTTGATCGCCTTGTAGCAGAGTTCCAGCGCCTCTTTTTCTTCGAGCTTCTTGCCCCCGGCAATAACGATCGGCACCTGGCAAGCATTGACCACCTTGGCAAACCCGTCGCAGTAGTAAGTTTTCACGATATTGGCCCCATTCTCCGCACAAACCCGCGACGCCAAGCCGAAGTACTTCGAATCCCGCACCATGTCTTTCCCCACAGCCGTCACCCCCATCGTCGGAATCCCGTACTTGTACCCCGAGTCCGCCGTCCGGACAAGATTCTCAATGGTCTTGGCCTCGAACTTGTCGTTCCCCATGGCCACCATCACGGCCATCGCCGAAGCATTGACCCGCACGGCATCCACCGGATCCAACACGCATTCGTTGTTCAAATCCGTCAAGATCGACGACCCGGCCGAATAACGCAAACAGATCCCCTTGTTAAACGTCGGCGGCACTACCGACCGCAGCGAACCCCGCGTACACATCAGCGAATCGGCATACTGAATCAGCGGCACGATATTCAAGTCCAACCGCTCCAGCCCCGAAGTCGGCCCCATGATATACCCGTGGTCGAAAGCGAGCATCACGGTCCGACCGGTGCTCGGCCGAAATATTCTGGAGAGCCGGTCTTTCATCCCCCAGTCGAGGTTATCGGCTCCCTTGACGAAATAGTTCTGTCCCTGTACCGGAATCCCGATCCCGTAGTCTTTGTCCTTGTTCTCAAGGATCCCATCCATATCTGCCATTGTCTTCTCTACTGTTTTTTCTTTGTTTTTACTCAATCTATTTTCCCCGGCAATAATCGCCGCCTTATGCCTGAATCGCCTTGGCAAAAGCCCCGAACATGCAAGCCCACGACGAAGCCCCGCTATCCGCATGCCCCACCGACTTCTCGCCGTAATTCCTGGCCCGTCCGAAGTTGGCTTTCATCTGCACCGTGGCCTCCGCACCTTGCTGCGCAGCCGCAGCCCCGGCATCCAGCACCGCGACGATATCATCGGAAGCGCACTCCTGCATCGCCTGTACCGCCGGATACAAAGCATCCATCATGGTCTTATCCCCCGGCATGGCCTTGGTGTTTTTCTGCACCCCGGCCAGCCCGCCGCCGAACATGGCCTTGACCTGCGCAGAGTCCAAGCTCGACACCCCCGCCGGCACCCCGTCGCTCATCCCGAGCAACAGCCCGCCGAGCAGCGTCGAAGTCGACCCGCTGGTCTCCATCATCACCCCGAAACCCATATCCCCGAGCAAGGTCTTGAAGTCCTTCCCCGCCGCATCGGCCGCCTCCGAGACCTTCGCAATGGCATTCAACGCCGTGACAATCGCCTCCCCATGATCCCCGTCCCCGATCACCGCATCCAGTTCACTGAACTCGCCCGCCCGCGCCGTCACATCCGCCAACGCCCGGCGGATCATCTTCTGAAAATCAGCTATCGTTAGTTTCTGACTCATAGTCTGTTCGTAGTTATCGTGTCGTATATGGTGTGGAGATTACTTCCCGAAGCGTTTCCAGTACGGTGCATCGGCCTTGTAGTTCTTCAGCAAGTCCAAATGATCGGCATCCAGCTTGCCGAGGATCATCTGGAACCCGGCCTGTTCCTGGACCGTCAGCAACTCGCCCGCAAACCCGTCAGCCACCGTAACCCCCGCCGCTGCCAGCTTCTTGGCCGCAGCCCGGTAGATGATGAACTGCTCCATCAAAGTCGTGGAACCCACGCCATTGATATAAAGAAGCACATTGTCCCCCCCCTTCAAATCGAGCTTCTTCATCAACTGGCCGACCATAAACTCGGCCGTGGCATCCGCCGACACCAGCGGTTCATTGCCGCCCTGTCCGGCCTCGCCGTGCTGCCCCATCCCGATCTGCATCATCCCCTCCGGCAGCTCCGTGATCGTGGCCCCGTTCTGCGGATGGGTGCAAGCCCGCATCGCCACCGCCAGCGTCGCCACCTGTTTATTAAACCGTTCGCCGATCTCGATCAGCTCATCCAGCGACTTCCCTTGCTCGGCCGCCGCCCCCAGGATCTTATACATCGGAATGGCTCCCGCCAGCCCGCGCCGATCTTCATCCGCCGCATCCAGCCCGGCCGAAATATCGTCGTGGGTCATAATCGACTTCACCTTGATCCCGGCCCGTTCGGCCAACTGCATGGCCATATTGCCGCTCATCACGTCCCCGGAGTGATTGAGGACCAAGAGCAAGATCCCCGCTTCCCGCTTGAACATCTGCAAGGCCTGGAACAACCGCTGCGCCCCCGGCGCCGCGAAGATATCGCCCACCACCGAAGCGTCCAACATCCCTTCGCCCACAAAGCCGCTCACGGCCGGTTCGTGCCCCGAACCCCCGAAAGCCACGATCGCCACCTTATCCTCCCCCTTGGGCTGGGTCCGTACGACGATATTTTCCGCGCCGAGCTTCACCGTGTCGGCAAAAGCCATCGTATACCCCTCCAGCAACTCAGCGGTAATGTTTTCGGTCGAATTGATAAATTTATTCATCTCTCTGTATGTATCTACGTGATTACTATCGAATTCTGTCTCTTTTTACTTCACCTTCCACATCAGCTCCACGGCGATCCCCTCCTCTTCGACAAAGGCGATCCAGTTTCCGCCCCCGCAATCGGTGGGCGGCAGGAGCACCGTTTTCCCGGCCATCTCCGCCTCGGGATCGGTCACCTGGTAAGCCATATGGGTCGTCGTACGGATCAGCTCCGGCATCCACGAGTCAGGCTCGAAACGCAGCCACTCGATCCGGTTTCCGCTCTTCGCAAAGTCGGTGAGCCACACTTTCATCCCTTCGTTATACACTTCGCCCGCCTTGGGCGTCGAGGTCGGTATTCCGACGTGGTCGAACGTTCTCATAATCTCGGTCGTATGTTTAATTTGATTCGGGTTAGTAGTATCTTGTCACAAAGCGGAGGACGAGAAACTCCGCGTTCCTCGCCTCCGCTGAAAAAAAAGCGGTATTCGCACCGTGCCGCCCCCCCGTGCGAGGACGCGCCACAGCCCAGGCAAAATCGTCGCCCCCCTTATTAAAGCGCCGCTTTCGGCTGCGTAAACCGAAGCCCGTCGTTGTCATGGTAGTTAGCAAACTCCCAAACGACAGCTCCTTCCGGCCCTGCCATCATGAAGTGCCAAGTTTCCGGCGCCTTGAGCGTGAGCACTTCGCCCAGCTGCTGTTTCACATAGTTCCGCGACACGGTCGTAGCCTTCTGCGACTCCGGCACCAGTGCCTCTGCCCCTTCCGTCGGCTCGCCTACTTCCGAGAAATTGTACACCCAGCCCTTGTCCACCATCCACGACTCTTTCTTGGCCGGGAAAGCGGTCTTGACGTGCTTGTGTTCCGGAATCATCTGACCCGGCAGCAAGTAGATGCTGTGCGCGAAGTACCCTTCGTCCGCATCGTTGATCCAGAAGATCCCGCCCATCCCGACGTGTTCGAAATCGCCCAGGCCGAAGTCCGTAAACCAGATATCCTTTTCCATCAACGGCGTGAACGGCACATCGTAATGCGCGAACATATCCAAGAACGCCTCCTTGGCGACATCCTGTTTGAAATTCCCTTGTGCGTCATAGAAGTCCGCGTTGGTGTACTTCTTCTGATACGGTGCTTTGTTCATGGCAGTAGCGTTGTTTGATTGGTCCGCCCCCTCTTTCGGCGCGCCGCACGAGCCGCACGATGCGAAAATCAACGCTGCGCCGCACACTGCCGCAGCCGCCAAAGATGTTGCGAATGATTTGATGTTTTTCATGGTGTTAGTTTTTATGTCTTTTTTGTCGATTTTCAATTCCTCATCCCCCGCCCCCCCAAAAAAACGCCCCCTCCTCTCGTATTTAATTAGTGCGTGGCAAACGCCACCCCCTCGATCTCGATCAACAGCTCGTCGCGACACACGTCCGTGAGCACATACAGCGCCCGCACCTCCGGATACGCCTGCTCGATGATCTTCCGGGCCGGTTCCAAGAGGTTCTCGGCTTTCAAATATACGCGAAAAATTTGGATTTCGGGCGATTTTTCGACCTTGACGCCATATTTGCGGAGATTTTGCCGCGAAACCAGGTAGTCGATATTCTCGAGCGTGGTGACGGTCTGCCGTTCGATCCCCACCCCGGTAAGCGACTCCTCGCCGCGAATGGCCGCCGTCCCCGAGATATAGACCTGCACCCCCGAATCGACCGTCCCGACCACCGCTTTGGCCCGTTCGAACTTGGGCGTGGTCTTGTGTCGGAAGATCTTGTCGGCCACTCCGATCAGCACGTTCTGCGAGTAGTCGTGCGCCGCCACCTGCAGCGCATTGTCCAAGGCCGCCGCCACACACCGCCGCCGGCGAAAATCCACCGCATCGACCTCGACCATAATCCCGCCGTGCGCGGTCCCGATCCCGGTGGCCGCCGGATAGCCGCCCCGCCACTCCGTCCGCGCATAGAAGTGCGACCGGGCGTCGTTGAAATCCTGGTAGTGCTGGTTCGCCCCCGGATAGTCCGGCACGTGGGTGATCCGTTCGATATAATTCCACTGCCGCACAATAGTATGGATCTCCATCCCCTCCGCATCGAGCACCTCGCCCAGCTTGTCGAGCACCTCGTTCGACTGGTCGAGGATCGGCGCATCGATCGACGCGGGCAGAATCCCCTCCGTGAAGAGTCGTTTCCCCTCCTCGTTCTCGATCGTGAAGTAGCGCACCCCTCCCCGCGCAGAAACACAATCCCGTACAAGCCTCGAATTCTCCCTCGACACGCACTGCGACTCCATCACCAGTCCCGAGTCCAGCGACCGCTGGGCCACATAACCGACCAGCGGCATCCGCCACCCGAACCGTTCGCACCGCTCCCGGATCAAGTGGAGCAGCCACGCCCTGTGCTCCAAGTACTGCGCATTGTTGTCCGGATTGCCGAAAAAGACCAACCGCAGCGGCACGATCCCCCCCCGTTCGCAAGCCGCCTCGAGCTTGTCGAGCATCTCGCCGACCATCTCGCCGAAGCCGCGAAACCAAACCTTATCTATGTTGTAAACAACGCGAAAACCCATAATTCCGTATCTCCGCTCAATGTGTCCTACAATGAGTTGACGTACTCCACCAGCGCATCGATCTCCTTAGCGCTCACCTTCCGCCCCTCGATCCCGTGCCGGTGGACCTCGAACACCTCGCGCATCGTGGCCGCCCGACCATCGAACAGGTACGGCGCCGTCCGCCACACCTCCCGCAGCGTCGGCGTGTCCCACCCCTTCTCGAACTCGATATCCGCCCCGATCCGGTGCATCTGCATATCGGTATGGTACTCTCCGCTATGACACTCCCCGCACTTGAGCCGATCATAGACCGCCTTTCCCGCCCGGGCCTTCTCGGACAACCGCCCCTCCACCAAGTACGGGCTCGGCACGGCCCGCAAGCTCTTCACATAGGCATCCACCTGCATCGCCATCTCCTCCGGAATATCATAGAACTGGATGTGCGTAAACCCTTTGCGGTCGGCAATAGCCGCATCGGACCGAATCCCCGAGATCATGGACGGCGGCGTAAAGTGCGAGTACAACAGACTCTTGCAATTCTTCGGATTCCCGATTCCGTCGTTCATCAGGTCCCAGTTCATGCCGTCGCTCCGCGCCTCCCCCGGGTGACACCCGTTGCACGACTGCCAATTCTGAAAACAGTAAGCCGCATCGTTGAAAATCCGCTCCCCGGCCTCCACATCGTTCTCCGTGCGCCCCGCCACCAACGGCAAAACCTCCACCACCGCCCCCGTCGCCACCTCCACCACATTCAGCGTATCCGAAAAATAGGTCGGCACATAAATCCGCGTCCCATCCCCCGCGACCGCCATGTTCCGCGGTCCGTTCCCCTCGACCTTCACCCGCTCGCGCGCACCGTACAGAAACCGCAAGTCATACGACAGCTGCTCCTTGGTCCCGCGATACGCCTTGAGCCGCGCGATCATCGCCGGATAGTCGATCACACTGAGGTCGTGCGTCCCCGAATGCGAAACGAAAATCCGGTCCCCCACACTCTTGATATCCCACACCCCGGCCGCCCCGCGTTCCGGTTCGTCGAGCACGATCCCACCCAGGAACTCCAGCGTCTCGGCATCCACCACACTCATCGCGCTGGTATTCATCCACCCCTGCTGCAACTGCGAGGTCGGCACCGTGAAACGCCCCATGTTATGCGACACGAGCACATACTTCCCGTCCGGACTCAGCGCGATCCCCCGCAGCGCATTGCTCCCATTGGCCAACTTGACGTCCTTGATTTTCCGGAAGCTTTTCAGGTCGATCACCGACACATCGGCCGCCACGTAATCGACATCGGCCCGCTGCGCCGGCAGGAAATTGGTCACGAACAGGTACTTCCCGTCCCGCGACACAACACCGCCCTTCGGTTCGCGCAGCACGCGAACGCTCCGCACCACACTCCCCGCCACCGGATCGACCTCGTCGACGGTCGTGGCAAACTGATTCAGCACATAAACCCGCCGTCCGTCCGCCGAGACCACCGGCCCGGTCGCCCCCGAACCCACCGCCACAGACCGCTCCACCGCCGACGGCCCCTCTTTCGCCGGGTCGATCACCTCCAGCGTTCCCCGCTTATCGAACGTGGTCACGAAAATCCGCTCCCGGCCATCGACCTGCCCGACAGCCACTCCGGTCGGGATCTGTTCGAAAGTCCAGCTCCGCACCGGCGCCGTCCACTCGCCCGGTCGATAGATCCGCACCGACCGATCGCCCTTATTGGTCGTCACCACCCGACCGTCCGCCAACACGGCAATATCGGTCGTAAACAGCGGCGCATGTCGTTCCTCCTGCGCAAGCCGGGCCTGCGTTTGTGACCGAACCGGCTGCGATTGATCCGCCCAGGCTCGGCTGAACTGCGCCGCCCGAGCCTCACGTCCGCCGAAAAAACTCGCCAGAATCGCCCCGCAGAACACACCGGAGCGTACGATAGAAAATCTCATCACGATAGGTAAGAAAAGGTGTTGGTTTGGGTTCTCTTGTGTTTTTTCGCTCGGCGCAAGGCTCACACCGAGCCTTACGCCGCCTTAAAAAACTCACAATATTACACATTTCCCGGCTTTTATGCAAACGATTGCTCTGTCTGTTCCGGGCGAGAACCGTCTCTTCCCTAAAAGAAACGGCGTCACCGCTCTTTTTTGTATTCCAGCAGTCTCTCGGCATGCGTTTTACCCGGCCCCGGGCTTCCGCGACTCCGGTTTGAGAGTCGGCGGTGCGTTGTATCACGTCGGCCACGCCGGGTTCAGCTGGTCGTCGTTCGCTTCGGAAGAAAACACCGGCTATCGCCTGTTCTTCACTTATGACGAGGTCTACCCGCAGAACCACGTTAGCCATGCGTACGGTCTTCAGTTGCGTTGCCTCCAGGAATAGGGGGGTGGGCGCGCGGCGGATTTTACCCTCGAGCCGGGCGGGCTTTCTGTGCGTGAAAACCTTTTGCGCTTGGCCTGCGAGGCTGTTGAACTTTGGGGGTTGAATGACTCTCTTACCTCTTCCCCGCTCAGGCCGCGGTGGCCCCTACTTTTTGGCATAATCCAAAAAGTAGGCAAAAAATTATCCAAGGGGGACCTACATCCCCCTTGGAAATCCCCCGACCGACATTTAAATACGACCTGAATTGGATCAGCCACCCGGCCCCGGGCTTCCGCGATGCTTTGGGCGATCGAGGTTACGGTCGATTGTGGTACGTCGGCGCCAACGGGTACAGCTGGTCGTCGTCCGTTGCGGGTGCCAATGCCCACTACCTGGAGCTCTACAGCGCCCGGATCATCCCGCAGAGTCTCAACTACCGTGCGTACGGTTTTCCGTTGCGTTGCCTCCGGGAACGGGAAGAGGATGAAAACAGGAGAGTGTGAAAAAACGAGCGGCCTTTCGCCTCATCCAACCGACAGATGGCGTATCTTTGTCTTTCGGTCAACTGAACAATTGCGATGAACCACAAAACCAAAGGCTACCTGTACGGAGCGGTGGCTGCGGCGACCTATGGCATGAATCCGCTCTTTGCCCTGCCGCTCTATGCCGACGGGATGGATGCCGATTCGGTGCTGTTTTTCCGCTACCTGCTGGCACTGGGTATTTTGGGCGGCATGGTCCGCTGGAGGGGGCGTGATTTCCGGTTGCGCAGGCAGGAGATCGGGCCGCTCGCGGCTATCGGACTGCTCATGGCCGCTTCGTCGCTGACGCTTTTCCTCAGCTACAATTATATGGCGGCGGGGATCGCTTCCACGATGCTCTTTGTCTATCCGATCCTCGTGGCGTTGATTATGGCGATCGTCTTCCGGGAAAAAATCACGGTCCTCACGGTGGCTTGTATCGCCTTGGCGTTGCTCGGCATCGGGATGCTCTACCAGGGCGACGACGGACAGGCGCTCAGTACCACCGGGGTGGTGCTCGTGATGGGTTCGGCGCTCTCCTATGCGATCTACCTGGTGTGGGTCAGCCGCCCGCCGCTGCGGGAGATTCCGACCGTCAAACTGACGTTCTATGCCTTGCTGTTCGGCCTTCTGCTCTTTTTGTTCCGGGTGGACTTCGGGCGGGCGCTGGAGGTCCCGCAACACGGATTCCGGTGGTTCAATGTGGTGGCTTTGGCGGTGTTGCCGACGGCCGTGTCGCTCGTGTCGACGACCAAAGCCATTCAGTACATCGGGTCGACTCCGACGGCGATTCTGGGAGCTTTGGAACCGCTGACGGCGGTCTTTTTCGGCGTGATGCTTTTCGGCGAATCGCTCACGCTGAGCATCGTCGGCGGGATTGTGCTGATTCTGCTGGCTGTGATGCTCATTATTGCGGGCGGGCGGATCGGCCTGTATTTGGTGCGTTTCCGAGAGCTGTTTCCGAAACTGCCGCGTTTGCGGCGAAATAAACGATAAACCGTTATGGGGCTTTCCGGTGCTATATTCGAGATGATCCAGCGTAGCGCGGAGAATCGAGCGGCGTTGCAGGGGCGTCGCGAACGGGCGGCGCAGATGCGGCGACGGTATGTCAGCCAGGCGCCGCGTGTGGGCGAAGTGGCGGAAAAACGAATCGCGCCGGAGGAGCTGGAGCGGATCCGGGCGGAGATTCGGCTGCGGGAGCGGCTCGAACGTCGCCGGGCGGTTCGGCGGACTTTGTTTTTGTGGATTGTTTTGGCGGTGGGGGTGGTCGGCGGGATGGTTTTTCTGTTGAGCCGGGTGGGTTGGTCCGCGATGTTTCGTTAGGGCGGAGCTTGGGTTCCGGGGGACGTGCGTTTGCCCAGGGCCGAAAAATCTTAAAGCAGCCACTGTTTGAGCTCCATCCAGGCTGCCAGTTTCCGCTCGTAGGACCACGAGGCGTTCGCCGGGCTGGTCGACGGCAGCGCGAGGAGCGCCCTACCCTCGCCTACGGCCTTCAGGCCGATGTGGCGTTTGAAAAGCCGCAGGGCCGGTCCGCCGTTGAAAGCCACGGCCCGGATCGTCGGATGGGCGGCCAGCAGGCCCGGAACGTCGTTCGGCGCCTCGTCGCAGATGTTGCTGTCGAGGCTTCCTGCCCGTCGGCAGCTGTGGCACACGTCCCACAGCGCGATGCCGTGGCGACGCAGCATCGCCAGCCGCTCCGGATACGCCTCCGGCACGCCCGGGGTGCCGGTCAGGGCGGCCATGATGCGCCAAAAGGCGTTGTGCGGAAAACCGTAGTATTGTTGCTTGGCGAGCGACATCGCGCCCGGCATCGTGCCGAGGATCAGAACCCGGCTGGTCGGCGTAACCACCGGGGCGAAGCTGTGTAAAATTTCCATAATTTTGTCCTGGTGCAATATCCGAAGACTCTACGAAGTTATGAAAAATATGGAAAAACGAACTCTACCGGTCTTGGAGATGAGCTGCGCCGTCTGTGCGGCCAGCGTGGAGCGTGTTGTGCGGGATTTGCCGGGCGTTCGGACGGCGGCGGTGAACTTTGCGGCCGGAACGCTGCAGGTCGAGTACGATCCGGCCGAGATTTCGCTCGAGAAGATGCAGGAGGCTGTCCGGGCGATCGGCTACGACCTGATTGTCGAACAAGAGGACGCCGCTGAGCGACAGGAGCAGGAACAGCGCCGACACCGGAGGAAACTGAAGCGGCGGACGCTGTGGGCTTGGGCTTTGTGCGGGCCGTTGATGCTGTTCGGAATGGTCTGGATGCACGAACCCTGGTCGCCGTGGGTGCAGCTGGGGCTCACCGTGCCGGTGTTGTTCGTCTGCGGGCGCGGGTTTTATGCCGTCGGGTGGCGGCAGGCCGTGCACGGAAAGGCCAATATGGATACGCTGGTGGCGCTCAGTACGGCGATTGCCTTTCTGTTCAGCCTGTTCAATACGTTGTACCCGCGGTTTTGGATCGATCGCGGGGTCGAACCGCATGTTTACTACGAGGCGGCGGCGATGATCGTCGCTTTCGTGCTGCTGGGCAAGCTGCTGGAGGAGCGGGCCAAGGGGAGCACGTCGTCGGCCATTCGTCGGCTCATGGGGTTGCAGCCCCGGCAGGCGCGGCTCGTGGAGGCGGACGGGACGGAGCGCGAGGTGCCGATAGCGGCCCTCAGGCCGGGCGACCGGGTCGGCGTACGGCCCGGCGAACGGATTCCGGTCGACGGGCTGGTGGTCGAGGGCGGTTCGTATGTGGACGAGAGTATGATTAGCGGCGAACCGCTGCCGGTGGGCAAGCAGCCGGGCGATCGGGTGTTGGCCGGGACGATCAACCAGCGCGGGGCTTTTGTGCTCGAAGCGCAGGCCGTGGGAGCCGGGACGGTGTTGGCCCGGATCGTGCGGATGGTCCGGGAGGCGCAGGGAAGCAAGGCGCCGGTACAACGCATCGTGGACCGGGTGAGTGCGGTGTTCGTGCCGACGGTGATGGCCGTTTCGCTCCTGACGTTCGTCGTGTGGCTGGTGGTCGGCGGCAGCGGGGAGCTGACTCGGGGATTGCTGGCGGCGGTGTCGGTGCTGGTGATCGCCTGTCCCTGCGCGCTGGGGCTCGCGACGCCCACGGCGCTGATGGTGGGGATCGGGAAGGCGGCCGAAGGCCATATTCTGATTAAGGATGCTTTTGCGTTGGAGAACCTCTGCCGGATCGACACGGTGGTGTTGGACAAGACGGGAACGCTGACCGAGGGGAGACCTACGGTGACGGATTGGGCTTGGCAGGTGCCGGTGGAGGAGCGGGGGCATTTGCAGACGATTTTAGGGGCCGTGGAATCGAAATCGGAACATCCGTTGGCGGCGGCTGTCGTTGCGGCTTTGCAGAACGAGGCGGGCGAGTTGCCGGCTGTTGAGGTGTCGGATTTCCGGAGCCTGACGGGCCGCGGGATCGAAGCGCGGGTCGAGGGGGTGGACTACTGGGTCGGGAGTCGCGGCATGGCGGCCGAGCGGCTCTCGGACACGATCCCAGAGCGATTGGAGGCCTTGGCCGAACGGTGGCAGGAGGCGGGTCGGAGCGTCGTTTGGTACGGGCGCGGGGCGGAGCTCCTGGCCGTTGCGGCGATCGCCGATCCGGTGAAACCGGCCTCGATCGAGGCGGTCGGCGAGCTGCGGCGCATGGGGATCGAGGTCCACATGTTGACGGGCGACGGTCGGCGAACGGCCGCTGCAGTGGCGGCGGAACTCGGCATCGATCGGTTCGAGGCGGAGGTGCTGCCGGACGACAAGCAGCGCTACATCGAGCGGCTACAGGCGCAAGGGCGTCGGGTGGCGATGGTGGGCGACGGTATCAATGACTCCCAGGCGCTGGCCCGAGCCGACGTGAGCGTCGCCATGGGGCGCGGCACGGACATTGCCATGGAGGTGGCGATGGTGACGCTCATGACGTCGGACCTGTCGTTGTTGCCGCGGGCGGTGGTCCTCTCGCGGCGGACGGTGAGGCTCATTCGCCAAAACCTCTTCTGGGCATTCGTCTACAACCTGATCGGGATTCCGTTGGCGGCGGGCGCGCTCTATCCTGTCTGGGGACTCTTGCTCAACCCGATGTGGGCCAGCGCGGCCATGGCGTTCAGCTCGCTCTCGGTCGTCACAAACAGCCTCCGACTCAAATGGTCTAAATAAAAACCGTACTTTAGTATAGTTGGTCTTTAGCGACTGGAGGGCACTGTCCCTTTCTTGAAAGAAAGGGACCCAAAGAACTTCCGAGGATGCTCACGCATCCTAACTCTATCTCGGTACAGTGTCTGCCGGCTGTGGGTCGGGGTTCTCCGGGGGCGCAAAGTCTTTGCACTGCATCATGCGCCCCCGGAAGAATCCCCGGCCCACGAACGAGCGGAGAACCTTGTGCCCCGGATGGCTTTAAAGTGCGAAGCACTTTGCTAAAGTTTTTTTGGTTCTTTTTGACTTCGTCTTCCTCGCGCTACCTCGGCAAAGCCCGTAAACGGTCTCTGCCCTCGGTACGCTGCTCGGTTGTTCACAAAAAGAACAGTTCTATCTCGTAGCCAATGATTGGCTATATACAAAGAGTACGTTTTAATTCATACAATTATGGAGACAAAGAGGTTTAAGACGAATGCGAAGTGTGGGGGTTGTACGGCCAAGATCGGCGAGGCGTTGGAGCGTAATGGGGTTTCGGCGGGGAGTTGGCGGGTGGATTTGGGGAGTGTGGATAAGGTTTTGAGTGTGGAGAGTGATTTGGGGGCTGAGGAGATTGTGCGGATCGTTGCCGAGGCGGGTTTCCGGGCCGAAGAGATTCAATAGGCGCGCGGAGGGGATGGAGGTCGAGCTGACTCCGGTGGATGAGGCCGAGTATCCGCAGCTGGTGGCCGTTTGGGAGGCGTCGGTGCGGGCGACGCACGATTTTTTGCGGGATAGCGATCGGGAGTTTTATCGGGAACGGTTGCCGGGGTATTTCGGAGCCGTGCGATTGACGGCGGCGCGGGAGCTCGGGAGTGGTCGGATCGTGGCTTTCCTGGGGACGGCGGGCGACGGAATCGAGATGTTGTTCGTGGCGCCGGACGACCGGGGGCGGGGCCTGGGGCGTCGGCTGGTGGAGTATGCGGTTCGGGTGTTGGGGTGTCGTCGCGTGGAGGTCAACGAGCAGAACGGACAGGCCGTCGGTTTCTACGAACGGATGGGATTCCGGCAGACGGGGCGCGAGGCGGTCGACGGCGAGGGGCTCCCCTACCCGATTCTTCGCTATGAATGGGCCGAGAGGGGGTGAAAGCTGCCCGGAGTTCGCGGAATAATGCCTAAATTTGCGACTTCAAACACTTCTCTTAGCCTGTGGATCCGATTACCCTGCTCTTGTTTGCCGTAGGGCTCTGTTTCGACTCGTTTGCCGTATCGCTCTCGTGCGGCATGGTTTGTTACGCCTGTTCGCGACGGAGGCTGGTGCGCTTTGCGGCGGTTCTCGGACTGTGTCAGGGGCTGATGCCGCTCATCGGTTGGAGTCTCGCCGCACGGTTCCGGACGGTGATTGAGGCCTATGACCATTGGGTGGCGTTTGTGCTGCTCCTTTTTCTGGGCGGGAGGATGATCCGGGAGTCGTTCGGCGAGGAGGATGACGCGGCGCGGAGGCTGAAAGGGAATCCGTTTGCGCTGGGGCGCAACGTGGTGTTGGGGGTGGCCACGAGCATCGACGCGCTGGTGGCCGGGATCGCTATGGCGCTCTTGCCGCTGGCTGTCGTGCCGAGCGACTCCCAGCTTATCAACATGTTGGCGGCGGCGGGGGTGATCGCGGTCGTTACGCTCGCAGCTTCGCTCGTGGGACTCTATCTCGGACGCCGCAGCCGGGGACGGCTCGGCGAGTGGGCCGAGCGGATCGGGGGGATGATTTTGATTCTGATCGGCCTGAAAGTGCTGGTCGAACATTTGATGGATGCATAAATCGGAATAAATAAAAGAGTATGAAACGATTGCTTCTCGGCTGTTTGATCGGTTGCTTGTTGTTGGGCGGCGGTTCGGCCGCGGCGCGGGAGATCAAGGTCCTGCAGCTCAACATCTGGCAGGAGGGAACCTCGGTGCCGGGCGGATACGAGTCGATGGTGGACGAGATTGCCTATGCCGACGCCGATTTCGTGATGCTGAGCGAGGTCCGCAACTACAACGGAACCCGTTTCTGCGACCGGCTGGTGGAGTCGTTGCGGGCGAAGGGTAAGACTTACTACTCGTTCAAGAGCAAGGATTCGGGGCTTTTGAGTCGCTATCCGATCGAAGACAGCGTGACGATTTTCCCGGAGTGCGACGATCATGGCAGTATGTACAAGTTGATCGCGACGCTGCCCGAGGGGCAGCGGGTGAGCGTCTATACGGCTCATTTGGACTATATGAATTGCGCTTACTATCGGGTGCGGGGCTACGACGGGAGCACGTGGGCGGAGCTACCGGCGCCGGATACCGACCTGGCGAGCATTTTGGCTGACAATGTGGCTTCGCAACGCGACGATGCTATTCGGCTTTTCCTGGCTGATGCAGCACGGGATGCGGCGGCGGGGAATTTGATCTTCCTGGCGGGGGATTTCAACGAACCCTCGCACCGGGACTGGACGGAAGCGACCCGGGACAGTGCGGACCACCATGGGATGGTGGTGCCGTGGACCGTGACGACGCTGTTGGAAGAGGCCGGCTATGCGGATGCGTATCGGGTGAAGTACCCGAATCCGGTGACTCATCCGGGGTATACCTATCCGGCGGACTGTCCGGGGGCGAAGATGAGCCAGTTGTGGTGGGCGCCCAAGGCGGACGAACGCGAGCGGATCGACCTGATCTTCTACCGGCCGGACCGGCGGTTGAAGCTGCGAGACGTCGTTATTTTCGGTCCTCGGGGCTCGGTGCGGCGCGGCGAGCGGATGGTGGAAAGCTCGCAGGATCGCTTTCTGCTTCCCGCCACGGACAATTGGCCGACGGACCACAAAGGGGTTTTGGCGACTTTCCGGGTGCGGTGATCGGCGGGCGGGAATGAAAAATATTTGTTCGAAAGTTTGCAATTTCGGATAAAGGGTTCTATATTTGCAATCGCAATCGGGGGGGAGCT
>CAJTNK010000027.1:3610-21522 GCA_910577885.1 uncultured Rikenella sp. | reverse complement strand
GATATGGGCATACAGATTGGACTAGCGGGCGCATGGCGTTCTGTCGGAACGGTCGATGTGCTGCCCGAAGACATCGGTGAACGCATTCTTTTTGAAGACGGAGGCATCTTCTATATTGATGACGAGGGGGTGAAACGCCGTGGCTTTATGTATAAGGCTGCTTTCTATTTCGAGTGGCAGGGACGCATAAGTCAACCCAAGTTTCACGTCTGTAAATGTACCGCCATTGAAAACTTCGGTCGTGATGCCTATCGTTTTACCAATGCAGAGCCTATTAAAGTTTATTCGCGTAATGCTCACAAAGAAGTGGAAGTTGAGGGCATGGAGCTATGCGGTTATTGCAAACGTATGCTGATGGACGAAGAAGCGGAACGGGTGAACGATTCAACCGACTTTGTGGAAATCCTGAAAGAAGCGGGTGATGTGAAAGAACCCACGGAGTATGATGTGGATATTTTCGGTTATGTCAAAAATTGGGAGGAAATTTCACTTGCTTACCGTACAAAGAAACAATTTACTTGCGAACGATGTGGCACACAAGTAGAGGACGGCTTCGACCATTACTATATGCAAACCCACCACAAAAATGGAGTAAAGACTGACAATCGTGAGGGTAACCTTGAATGTCTGTGTATTAAATGTCACTCCGAAGTGGATGATATTCACCGCCGTAATTCTTCTTCTGGGGCGCAAAAAGTCATGATTGACGAATATATGCGCAAATACCACGGAAAAGAATCAAGCTCTATTATTTCTCGTCTTATAAAGGCGGTACATAATCGACAAGAGCCTCCTATTATAGTGAATGATGACAACCTTCCTTTTTAAAATTATGTAAAAAGTAGAATATTATAAATATGAAAAAAAACTGTATGTTCTGTGTTTATTGATGGTATGAATATATGAATATCGAATTTATTTTGTACTTTTGTGAAAGATAAAGCGTTCTTTTGATTGATGCATTATTGAGCGAAACACAGAATATCGCTAGTTTCTAAATCGTTACCTTTTAAGTTACTAATACTTGTAAGTGTCTGTATTTTAACCAGAAAGAAAAATCACTATGACTTCCGCAGTGGAACGTGATATGTTTCGTAATACCCGCTTCCAGACACCACTCGCGCAGGGCAAGGTTGTGCCATGCGGAGTATTTCAGTCCGGTGAAGACCCGTTCGTCGGGTTTGCCGCGCTGGCCCATGTAGCGCACGGCTTGGTCGGTGATGTCGAGGTACTCCAGCCCTTTGGTCTTTTTCTGCCGGAAGACGATGCGCGTACCGCCGTCGAACTCCTGCACCTCGGCCCACGTCAGTTTGTTGATGTCGCTCCAGCGCATGCCGGTCAGGCACGAGAAGAGAAACGCGTCTTTGAGCACGGGATACGGACACTCCGTTTTGGCGAGGCGCTGCAGCTCGTCGAAAGTGAGGTATTCGCGATGCACGTCTTCGACATGCGCGGGTTTGACCGACATGGCGGGCGAGTGGGGGATGATGCCGTCCTCGACCGCTTGGTTCAGCGCGGCTTTGAGTTTGAGGAAATAGCTGCTCTGGCTGTTTGTCGAAAGAGCGGTATTGCTTTTGGTCTTGGCTTGCTTTGCCAAATAAGTTTTGAATCCCTCGACGAACTTTTTATCGACCATCTCGAACGTCGTATTCGTTCCGGCGTAGGCGACGAGGTGTTTCAATGCGCTGTCCCAGTTGCCCCAGTTCCCCGGCGACTCCTTGCGTTGTTCGATCAGTCCCTTGATGTATTCGACGAGGTTGGTGCGGATTTTATATTTTACCGCAAAGCCGTATTGCTCGTTCTGCTCGGCGAGCAGTCGTTTGGCCTTGACCTTTTCGGCCATTTCGAGGTTGACCTTGTTGTGGTCTCGCTCCAATTTGTTTTTCGGGTCGGTATAGAGGTAGTATTCGAGGGTCTCGAATTTGCGTTGGGGCCTTGTCGTACCGTTTGCGGCAACCGAATATCCCATGTAATATTCGAGCACCAACGATGTTCGCCCGGTCTTCAGCTTGCGTTTGATTAGTTTGATTTCCATGGCCGCATACATTAATTGTCGTGCGGCAAAAATAAGTAGAAAATTTGCAACACGCAAATGCGTAAGTTGCAAATATGTTGCAAAAATGCCAAGTGTAATTGAAAATCAAAGAATGAATAAAGACAGATGTTTACTGCTTAATGAATTGATAATCAATAATATTTATTGCATCTTCTTCGTCTTTTGTTTTATTAGGTTACTTTCCGATGCAGAATTTGCTGAAGATATGGCCCAGGATGTCGTCCGTGGTGATTTCGCCTGTGATGGTGCCGAGGTGGTGGAGTACCTGGCGGATCTCTTCACTGACGAGATCCGCCGAGAGAGTGTTCTCGAGACCCGTTAGGCCGCGTTCCAGGGCGGCGGCGGCTTGCAATAACGCTTCGTAGTGGCGGATGTTGCTGACTACCAGGGTGTCGGCAGACCGGTTGTCGCCGACCGAGTCGATCAGTAGCGTCTGCAATTCCTCGAGTCCCTCGCCCGACCGGGCCGAGAGGCTCAGCGTCGGCCACCGATGACTCAACGCTTCGGCCAACGGTGCGGTATCCCAAAGATCCTGTTTGTTGAACAGCAGGATCAGGTGTTGTTCGTCGGAGAGCTTCAGCGCGTCGATCGACTCCAGGACCTCGGCCGGTGTCCGCGGCTCGGCCAGCAGGAAGAGGACCAGCGTCGCATGGCGGATGCGCTCTTTGGCCCGTTCGATGCCCAGCGCCTCGATCGAGTCTTCCGTGTGTCGCAGCCCTGCCGTGTCGATGAAACGGAACCGGATGCCGCCGAGGGTGATCGATTCTTCGATCAGATCTCGGGTCGTTCCGGCCACCTCCGAGACAATGGCCCGTTCTTCGCCCACCAGCCGGTTGAGCAGCGTCGACTTGCCGGCATTCGGTGCACCGGCGATCGCCACCGGGACGCCGTTTTTCAGTACGTTTCCCGTCCGGAATGAACCGGCCAGCAACCGACAACGGTGCAGAATCTCGGTCAAAAGCCCTTGCAATTCGCTCCGGTCGGCGAACTCCACGTCTTCTTCCGAAAAGTCCAGCTCCAGCTCCAGGAGCGAAGCGATGTGCAACAGTTTCTCCCGCAGTCCCGCGAGTTCTGTCGCATATCCTCCCCGCATCTGGTTCAGGGCGATCCGGTGGGCGGCGCCGCTCTCCGAAGCGATCAGGTCGGCCACCGCCTCGGCCTGCGAGAGGTCGAGTTTGCCGTTCAGAAAGGCCCGTTGCGTAAACTCGCCGGCGGCGGCCGGAACAGCTCCGTGTCGCGTCAGCAGCGACAGGATTTCGTGCGTGATGTAGGCGGAGCCGTGGCACGAGATTTCGACCATCTCTTCGCCCGTATAGGAGCGTGGCGCGCGGAACACGGAGACCAATACTTCGTCCAGCATCCGATCGTTGTCCGAGATGGTCCCGAAGTGGAGCGTATGTCCCGGAGCCTGGGTGAGCGGTTGGGAGAAGACGCGTTCGGTGAGTGCGATCGCTTCCGGTCCGCTGAGGCGGATCAGAGCTATGGCGCCGCCCGGAGCCGTGGCCGGGGCGACGATCGTCGTGGAGGAGAGTTCGGTGCGGTTCGACATGAATAATCGTGCGATTTTCCTGCAAATATCTTAAATTAGCCGTTGGTATTAAAATCCAAAAACGATTTTCGAGATGAATAATTTCACGTTTTGTAATCCGACGCGGTTGATTTTCGGAAAAGGAACCATCGCCCGTTTGGCGGATGAGATTCCGGCCGATGCTCGCATTATGATGACGTACGGTGGCGGGAGTATCCGCCGAAACGGGGTGTACGACCAGGTGATGGCGGCGCTCCGGGGGCGTTCGGTGGTGGAGTTCGGGGGGATCGAACCCAATCCGGAGTATGCGACGCTGGTGCGGGCGATTGAATTGGCGCGGGTCGAGGGGGTGGATTTTCTGTTGGCTGTCGGCGGCGGGTCGGTGATCGATGGCACGAAGTTCATTGCAACGGGCTTGAAATATGAGGGGGATCCGTGGGACTTTTTGGTCGATCCTTCCCGGGCGGTGGATGCCGTGCCGTTGGCCACGGTCCTGACGCTGCCGGCCACGGGGTCGGAGATGAACAACGGAGCGGTGGTCTCGCGGAGGGAGCGTAACGAAAAGCTGGCTTTCCACAATCCGAAGGGTTATCCGGTCTTCTCGGTACTCGATCCGGAGGTGTGCTACTCGCTGCCTGGGCGGCAGGTGGTCAACGGCATTGTGGACTCGTTCGCCCACACGCTCGAACAGTACTTGACGTTCGACTCGCAGTCGATGGTGATGGACCGGTGGGCCGAGGGGCTGTTGCAAACGCTGGTCGAGCTGGGGCCGAAGCTGGTCGAACGGCATGACCGCTACGACGAGGTGGCGAATTTCATGCTGACGGCGACGATGGCGCTGAACGGTTTTATCGCGATGGGGGTGCCGCAGGATTGGGCGACCCATATGATCGGGCACGAATTGACGGCTCTTCACGGTTTGGACCACGGGGTTACGCTGGCGATCGTCTATCCGGGGATGATGCGGGTGATGCGGGCCGAAAAGTTCGACAAGTTGGTGCAGTATGCCGAGCGGGTGTGGGGCGCGACGGGAACGCCGGAGCAGAAGGCGGAAGCGGCTGTGGCAAAAACCGAGGAGTTTTTCCGTGGGTTGGGGGTCAAGACGCGTCTGTCGGAGCATGGGATCGGTGAGGAGACGATTGATTTTATCGTAGATCGTTTCCGTCAGCGGGGTTGGGCTTTGGGTGAAAGGAGGCTGGTGACGCCGGAGCGTGTTGCGGAGATTCTGCGCGATCGGTTGTAGTGGATAGGGTAGGGGCTCGGTGTGTTTCGGTGGGATTCTCGGGGGGCAGCTCCTTTTCTGCCGCTGGTGGTTGGATCGACACGCGCAGGGGCCGTTGGAGGCGTTGTGGCACAAGCTCACGTGGCTCGGGACCGGAAAATAACAAGAGCGGCATCATCCATCCGGATGATGCCGCTCTTGTTTTAGAATAAGCGTGATTATTTTTTCGTTTCGGCCGACTTCCCGACGACCTCCACGCTCCGTTTGATAAATTTGGTCAAGGCTTCGCCTCGCAGCATCCCATTGGCCAGCAACGCCAGGTCGACCAGCTGCCCCACAATGACGTTCTGCGCCCCCGCATTCCGTAAAATCGCCTTGCGTTGCCCCTCGATCTCGCCGATCTTCGATTCAATCGCACTCCGCTTGTCTTTCTCTTCCTGGGCGATTTCCTCTTCTTTCTTGTCTTTGAGCAGCTCATTCAGCGCAGACTTTTCTGCTTCGGCCGCCTGCAGGTTCTTGTCCAGCGGCGCAAGCTCCTCGCCCGTCGCCCGCTGCGTCTCGTCCAGCACCTCGATCACCAGCGGGTGGTTGCCGTTCACCACCACATTGTAGCTGTCGGGCAGTTCGCCGTAGAAGTTGTACATGCCGCCCCCTCCGCCGACCCGCGACATGTCTTTCATCCGTCGCATGAACTCGCCCTGCGTGATGACGATCGGCGAAGAGGCCGGATCCATGGCCGCGAATTGTACGTTGAAGTGGCTCTTGTCGTCCGTCGGCAGTTGCGATTCGAAGACCGGTGCCAACAGCTCCTGCTGCGCCGTGGTGAGCGCCAGGGCCAGTTGCTCCTCTTTTTCGATGAGCTTTTCGACCGTATCCGCATCCACCCGCGTGAACCGCCAGTCGCTGTGCTTGTTTTCCAGGAAGCCGATGAAGTGCGCCTCCAACGGGCTGTCCATCACCAGCACGTCATACCCCTTGCCGCGCGCCGCTTCGATAAAACTGTGCTGTGCCACCGGATCGTTGCTATAGAGGTGGACGATTTTGCCGTTCTTGTCCGTTTGGTTCGCCCGGATCACCTCCGCATACTCGTCCAGCGTGAAATATTTCCCCTCCGTATTCTTCAGCAGGGTGAATTCTCCGGCCCGTTCGCCGAACTTCTCTTCGCTGACGATCCCGTACTGGATGAAGAGTTTCAGGTCGTCCCACTTCGCCTCGTAGTCCTGCCGTCCGTTCTTGAACAGGTCGGCCAGCCGGTCCGCCACCTTCTTCGTAATATACCCCGAGATTTTCTTTACGTTGCTGTCGCTCTGCAGGTAACTCCGCGACACATTCAGCGGAATGTCCGGCGAGTCGATCACCCCGTGCAGCAGGGTCAGGAAGTCCGGCACGATCCCCTCCACCGAGTCGGTGACATAAACTTGGTTCGAGTAGAGTTGGATCTTGTTTTTCTGTACCTCGAAGTTGTTTTTGATCTTCGGGAAGTAGAGAATCCCGGTCAGGTTGAACGGGTAGTCGACGTTCAAGTGGATATGAAACAACGGATCATCCGCCATCGGGTAGAGCTTCCGGTAGAACTCGCCGTACTGCTCTTCGGTAATCTCGGTCGGCTTCCGCATCCATAGCGGATGGGTGTCGTTGATGATGTTGTCGCGGTCCGTGTCGACCTGCTTTCCGTCTTTCCACTCCTGCTCCTTGCCGAAAGCGATCGGCACCGGCAGGAACGAACAGTACTTCTTCAACAGCGCCTCGATCCGCGCCCGTTCGGCAAACTCGCCGCTGTCTTCCGCCAAATACAGGACGATATCCGTTCCTCGTTCGGCCCGTTCAGCCGGTTCGAGGGTGAAGTCCGGCGTCCCGTCGCAGGTCCACTTCACCGCCTGAGCCCCTTCCTTATACGACTTGGTGATGACTTCCACCTTCGATGCCACCATGAAAGCCGAGTAGAACCCTAAGCCGAAGTGGCCGATAATGCCGCTTTGGTTCTCGTACTTCTTCATGAACTCCTCGGCTCCGGAGAAGGCGATTTGGTTGATATACCGATTCACCTCCTCTTCGGTCATCCCGATCCCGTGGTCCGAGACGGTGAGCCGCTTGCCGGCCTCGTCCAGCTCGACGCGAATGGTCAGGTCGCCCAGCTCCCCGCCGAACTCGCCCATCGAACTCAAGGCCTTGAGCTTCGTCGTCGCGTCCACGGCATTCGAGATCAGCTCCCGCAGAAAAATCTCGTGGTCGGAGTAGAGGAATCGTTTGATGATCGGAAAGATGTTCTCGGTCGTTACGCCGATTTTCCCAGTTTGCATATCGTGTTCGGTTATTTGTTTTCGTAGTGCGGAGGTCCTCCGTACAACTCTTGTGCCAATGGCCTGTGTGGCAGTCTTTTCGGACAATCTGTCAGCTCGGGCGACAGACAGCGTGTCAGCCGACGACCCGTTCGCCGCGTTCGATCCGGTCGACCAGCGGCCGGATCGACTCCCAGACCTCTTCCGGCAGCTCGCCGCCGAGCACTTCGATGCTCCGGCTCGAGACCACCGCACCGATCTCGCCGCACTGCCGCAGCGACAGCCCTCGGGCGAAGCCGTGCAGAAAACCGGCCGCATACAAGTCTCCGGCACCGGTCTTGTCCACCGGTCGGGCATCGATCGTGCCGATCCGGTGTCGTTCTCCGGCGCCGGCGATCAGCGACCCGCGCGGACCGACTTTCACCACGACGATCTCGCACCGCGGAGCCAGCCGCTCGAGCGCCTGTTCCGGATTCTCGCACCCGGTCAGCGCGGCGGCCTCCTCTTCGTTGGCAAAGAGCAGGTCCACATACCGGTCGATCAGCTCTTCGGCATAGTCCCTGAATTCGCGGATCACCGTAAAACTCGCAGCGTCCAGCGCCACGAGCACTCCGGCTGCCCGAGCCGCCTGCATGGCGGGTTCGATCACCTCCGGGCAGTTGAGCAGGTAGCCCTCGATGAAGAGCACCCGATGCCCCCGGAGGTTCTCGGGGGTGAGCTGTTCGGTGCCGATCTCCAGCGCGGCGCCCAGGTAGGTGAGCATGGTCCGCTCGCCGTCCGGAAAGACCAGCGAAATACACTTTCCGGAAGGGGTCCGGTCGGAGACTCCCAACAACGGCCGGATCCGTTTCCGCTCCTGACACGCTCGGAACGCCCGGCCGGTCTCGTCCTCTCCCACGTGGCCCACATATGTGGCCGGGGTTCCCAAAGCCGCCACGCCGCCCACCATATTCGCGGCCGACCCTCCGGCAGCCATGCTCCACGGAAAGTCGCCGATCCGGCTCATCATCCGGTGGTGCTGTTCGCTGTCGATGAGGTACATCCCGCCGCGCTCGATGTTCAATTCCTCTAAAATCCGTTCGTCGGGCAGCCGGACCAGCATGTCGGTCAGCGCGTTGCCCAGTGCTATAATAGACATCTCTCTTTCTCAATAACTTCTTAACAACAAAGGTAGGATTAATTTACGTATCCGATTCTTAGCTACGAGTTGGAACTAACCCTTTTACCTTCGCTTTCCTCTTGTTGCTCCGGTGTAATGTGTAAACGGTCATTAGCTACGGTATAGAACTGTTCTTTTTGTGAACAAAAAGAACCAAAAAAACTTTAGCAAAGTGCTTCGCACTTTAAAGCCATTCGGGTCACAAGGTTCTTCGTGTTGGTTGGGGGTGACACTTTTTTGACGGGCGCGTGATGCGATTCAAAACCTTATCGCGCCCGCAAAAAAAGATCACCCCCAAAGAACAAGGCGAATACTGTACCGAGATAGAGTTAGGATGCGTAAGCATCCTCGGAAGTTCTTTGGGTCCCTTTCTTTCAAGAAAGGGACAGTACCCTCCTGTACACAAGAGCTGGGTATGTAAATTAATGTCATTTTTCGAAGTGCATGTAGTCTTTGACGGAACGCCATGCGCCGCCCCAACGCCAACCCAGGGTACGGAAGAGTTGGGTGATCGGCGAAGTGGCGGTGATGGTTCCGGGGCTTCCGGGCACGTAGCGGCCTCCAGTCGGGACCCATCGTCCGGAGCGGAGCAGGGCGGGGTTTCGGAACGGGTTGATGTCGACGGCCCGGCCGTAGGAGTGGGCCGACAGCTGAACGGTCCGGAAGGTATTCTTGGGCCGGTAGTGGAAGCCGTAGGTGTTGTTCAGGGTGTCCATCGAGGTGCCGTTGTCGGGCCGGTCGAAACGAATGGGGATGACGCTTTCGACGGGAAATTTCCGTCTCTTGATCTCCCGGAAAACGGTTCGGATATCGTCGGCGAGGTCGCGGTGCACAACGATCTGACCGCGGTGCAGCCGATCATCGAAACCGTAATATTCTACATCCACCAGTGCGAGCGTTCGTACGATGCTGTCGGGTGCTGTGGTGCCGGCCACGGCCTGTTCGAGGCTTCGGTAGCGGGAGTCGACAACGATGCTGTCGATCGTCGGTTCGGTCGGCGGGGCAACGGCCAACGCCAGGGCGGCGAGTAGAGTAGCGGCGTGTAACATGATTCGGAGGTTCGTTTTTTTGTTGCCCAAAGATAGTTTTTTCGTGATGTTGTGGGATGTCGTGTTTTGAAAATCGCGAAAAAGGTGTACTTTTGCATTCGGTTCAAGAGCGGGGTGTAGCTCAGCCCGGTTAGAGTACTCGTCTGGGGGGCGAGTGGTCGCAAGTTCGAATCTTGTCACCCCGACACCGGCGAAAGGCCTTGGGAATCATCGCTATTGCGATTGATTTCCAAGGCCTTTTTTCGTGGTGTTTCGCCTCTTGATTTTCGTGTTTTCGGGCAAATTTCAGTAGATTTGATGGCGTTTGGGTAAATGTTGCCTGCAAAAAACAGCATCTTTGTAAGAGACAATGTGCGTAACGATGGAAATAGCTCGGGTAACAGAAAATAAGCGACGATATTTGGATTTGCTGTTGCTTGGCGATGAGCAGGAGTCGATGGTCGACCGGTACTTGGAGCGCGGAGAGCTCTTTGTGCTCGACGACCGGGGGATAAAGGCGGTTTGTGTGGTGACCGACGAGGGGGACGGGGTGTGCGAAATCAAAAACCTGGCGGTCGTTCCCGAGGCACAGCGTCGGGGGTATGGCAGCCGGATGGTCGAGTATGTGGTTGCACGTTATGCGGAGCATTACTCCCTCTTGCTGGTGGGTACGGGCGAAACGCCCGGGACGATCGGTTTTTATCGGAGTTGCGGGTTCGAGTACTCCCATCGGATCGAGAATTTCTTTACGGATCATTACGACCACCCGATCGTGGAAGAGGGGGTCCGGTTGAGCGATATGGTTTATCTCAGACGAAAGTTGAGATGATAAAAAGGGTTGGTATTCATCTGAATACCAATCCTTTTCTTGTTAGATCTCAAAACCGAATCAGGTGTGCGGGTGAACGTCGTCCCAGTCGGCGCCGTTGTTCGAGCCGATCAGCCAGTCGAGGGCAAGATGACGCTCCATGACGATCTCGCTGTTGAGCTCCGCCGGAGCTTTCTGGTTCTTGATCCGTGCGTCGACGCACGCCCAGTCGTAGCGCAAGTTCAGGTCGGCCGCATCCATGATTTCGGCTTCGGACCGCATCTGGGCTTTTGCCAACACACTTTTCATATCGGCCGGATGGTCGAGCAGTGCGTAGAGGGCCGCCGTATCGGCAAATTTAGAGGGGTAGACCAACTCGTCGACCAGCCCCAGCGCCCAAAAGAGCGGATTGGCCGCCTCGAACCGCCAGATGAACTGCCAGCAGGTGTTTTCGTCCGGTTCCGGGGTGTTGATGTAGTCGAGTTCTTTGGGGGTCAGGTAAGCGCGGATGCCGAATTGTTCGTCCCACCCCTCGAAAGTTTTGCGGGCTTGGCTGATGTCGGCATTCTTGGCCAGCATCTTCTGGGAGTAGGAGGCCAGGCTGAACAGCGTCACGGCCCGGTGGAGGGTCTCTTCCGGGGTGCGGATCTGCGCCTCGCTTTCATAGACTTCGCACGGGAGGTGTTCGATGAACGGGATACCCTTTTTCTTGAGTTGGGCGATGGAACGTGCCTTGCGCGCTTCGTCCGCCTCGCCGGCTTCGCCTCGCTCGGCCTCCAGACGGTCGGAATTGGCGATCGGCAGGTATTCCGTCAGCTCGCTCTCGCCTTGCGTGGAGAGGAGCAGTTTGTGGCTCGGCGTGTGGAGGCTCATGTCCGGGTAGAGTACCAAACCTCCCAATCGTTCAGCCACGGTGTGAATGGCGCCGATCAGGAAGTTGGTCCGCTCCTCTTCTTCGTCGTCGAGCACGAATACGCAGCCGATCAGACTTTGGAACAGGGAGATCTGTTCTACGACGCTCTGTCGTAATTCATTCAGATTTTCCGTTACCGGTACCTGGCCGAAGAAGTTCATCATCTGCCCGAAATGGTGACCCATTTTGTCCCGGAGGTTGATGCTGAACAGCATCGGGCTGCCGTCCTGAAGGGTCAGGATCACGCTGTTGTCGTTGATTTGGACATTTTTGGTGACCGGTTTGAAGCACTCCTGAATCACCGTCTGGATTTGGCCCGTATCCTTCTGGATCGAGTAGAGCGTGAAACTGACCTGTTCCGGCTCTTTTTTCTTTTTTGCCATATCGTTGAAATGGGTTTTAAGTGGTTTTTGCTCTACAAATATAAGATTTTTGCCGGTTCGGCACCCGTTTCCCGACCGAATGTCGTCCGGGCTTGGCATCGATCCGGTTTTCCGGGGGAAGCAGTTCGGGCACCCTCTTTAACTGAGAAAGAGGGTGCCCGAGCTGTAAAGAAAGGCTTGTACTGTTTTCAGTCTCCTATCGAGTGGTCTTGCGGGAATCGGTCGCCGCTCCAGGCCCGTTGCGAGGTCCACGGTTCGGCCGGATCGGTCCAGAACGGGTCGTCGGCCGGCAACCCCAGGGCCAGGAACCCCGTGGTGCAGAGATAGAGGCTCCCCGTACAAGTATATGCCTCGCCGATCTCCGGTTGTGCGCCGCAGAAACCGATCCGGAGCCATCCCGCGTCGTCGAACGTCCCCGGCTGGTCGAAGAAACGTCGGATGACGGCCGTCATCGCCGCCCGTACCTGTCCTTTCGAGAGGTTCTGCGGCAGCCGGTCGAGCAGGGCCATCTGCGAGAGCACCTGAAGCGCCGCCGTCCGGTACTGCAACGAACGGCCCAGCGGCGGGATGGTCCCCTCGGGCGAGATCATCCGTTCGGTCACCTCCGCATACCGTGCGGCCCGCCGCAGGACCCGTTCGCGGAGCCCCGGAAAACCGTCGCCCATGACGCTCAGCACGTCGATCAGCATCGGTTGGATCACGAAACTGTTGTAGTAGTCCCAATGGAACGGCTCGCCGTCGCCGTAGACGCCGTCCCCCTTGTACCAGGCGTTCATCTGCCGCACCGGATAGTCCACCCGAACCTGGTCGTACTCCTCGCCCACCGAGCGCAGAAACGCCTCGACCTGTGCCGAGAACATCAGCCAGTTGCTCACGTTGGGCCGTACCTTGCGGGTCTGCTTCATTTCATAGACGATCCGCTTCTGCGTGGCACGGTCCAGACCGCCCCACAGGTTCCGCGGTGCACGCATCAGCCCTTGGGCCAAGTGGGCCGCATCGACCAACGCCTGATACCCCACGGCGAAACTGATGTAGTCCGCCGAGGTCGTGTCCATCGCATTGCGCAGTCCCCGGATGGAGAGGTCGAGCAGTTCTCGGCGCATGCGCCCCTCGCGGGTCGTCGTATCCACCGGCAGCTCCAGCCACGGCGCAATGCCGCAGAGGGTCCGTCCCAGAGCCTCCAGATAGGCATACTTCGTCCGGTCGCCGTATGCCCCGTACTCCGGGTGCGACGGGCCGCGCTGTTCGACCGGCATCTCCCGGTGCAGCGTCCCGGCCGCCAGGTTCGACAAAACCGGATGCACGATCCGGTAAGCCGTCTCGGCCCAAACCTCGCGGTCCGTTTTCGGCTTTTCGGCCTCTTTTTTCCGGGCGGCCTCCGCCCCCGGAACCATAAATGCCGCAGCCAGTGCGGCGATCAGAAAACGTTTCATCGGTAGTATTCTTTGGCTAAGTGAGTATACTTGTCGAACATCCGCTGTGCCAGCTCGATCTCGTCTCCGCGCGGCGTCGGGTCGATGTCCGTTTTGGGCGTCGCCACGAAGGCGATCTCCCAATCCGCCAGTTTATCATAGAACGCGTTCCCTCGGAAAGCCTCCCGGCCGTGGCTCATCTTCGTTCCGGCCTCGGAGTAGGGCACACCGGACTCCAGTGAGGCTTCGAGCATCTCGTAGAACTGTTTCCACCGGCCGTAGTAGTACCGCCGGATGAGTCCCGCCCACTCGCGCCACGAGTAGTCGAACTGCTGGCACGTGTAGCCCGGCGTGAAGCCCCAGTAGGTGACGAGCGCCGTGGCGTCGCGCTCCAGCAGCTCTTGTTCCTCGGCGGTCGTTCCCCAGTGTCGCGCGTCGCTTACCCAGCGGTCGAAATTCCACTCCGTGCGGCTCGCCAACAGCGTGTCGACATCCAATAACAATTCAAGGAAACGCTCGCTATGCTTCTTAAAGGCAGCTTTATCGCCTGTTTTATAAGCCGCCGCAGCCGTCCGGTGGATCTCCTGTCCGAGGTTGGACATGATTTGCCGTTGGAGGTCCACCACGTCGAACCGGTAGAGCGACGAGCCGCCCAGTCGCGCGGAGTCTTGCAGCAGGAGTCGTTCGGCTTCGTACAAGGATTTCGGGTCGTACGGAATCCGGAACCCGGCGTTGGGTCCCGATTTCTTGACGTCGATGGCCGGCCGCGCCGCGATGATCGAACTGCTCTCCACGCCGTTGGTCCCCGGCCCGTAAGGCCCGGCCGACAGAATCCGCCAAGCCCGTTTGGCCGCTTCGGACTCCGCTCCGTAAGCACGCGTGGTGTAAGCGTCGAGCCACTCGGCCGCGTCGATCGAATCGCGGTGCATCGGCATCTCGAAAGCCAGGGCATAGTAGACCGGATTCTGGACGATCGACTCCATGAAGAGCCCCGAACCGACCGCATTCGCGGCCCGCAGCCGTGCCGTCCGGTACTGGTTCGAGGCCACCAGCGGCAGGTCGCCGTGCAGGTTGATCCGTCCGCCGAAGTTGTGCAGGTTGCCCGCCACGAACGGATACCCCCAGAAATTCTCCTTCCCCGGATAGGTCGAACCGTTCAGGTCCAACACCACCAGCCGCTCTTTCGGAAACTGACGGACGATCGGTTCGCGGATGCTCCAGGCCTGCATGGCCACGATCCCGGTCGGGTCGAAATCGTCGATCAGCGTGCTGATCCGGCGTCCCACGGCCTCCAGGTACTCGCGTCCGGCGATCGGCGGCGCACTCTCGTGAAACGGGTCGGCGGCATAAATACCGTGCGAGCCGAACAGCGAATCCTGCATCCGCATGAAGAGGTGTCCCATGCGATCGAAGAGCGGATCCAGCGGATCGAGCTGCGAAACACCCTCGAAGCCGTACCACTCGGGTTGTTGCGCGATGCGGGCCGTCGGATATTTCTCGGCCAGCTGTTTCGGCACGTAGCCCGTAAAACCCTGTTGGATGGGGTGCATCCCCAGCTCCAGCTCCCGCTCGAAAATCTGCCGTGCCAGCTTCGTATGACTTTCGATCCAGCTCTTCGGGAGCGGTCCGCCGAACCGTTCGATGTTGGGCATCCACTGCCAGGCCTGGTGGGCCGGTCCGACCAGGAAAGTCCGTGCCTCGAGGTCTGTAAAGCCCATTCGCAACAAAGTCTCGTACCACACGGCCTCCAGCCCGATCGGTTGCAACGGTAGGTTGATGCCGTTCATCGCCATGAAGTCGATTTCGCGTTGCCACCGCTCCCAGTCCCACCACGGCGCGGTGTACGACAGGGTGCAGTAGTTGAAATAGGCCCGGTATCGTCCGCCGATCGTCCGTCGCTCTTTCCGGGCGGGCCGTGGCAGCCGCTCGGGCAGGTTCAGCTGGTCGCCGAACCAGGAGAGTTGTGCTCCGCAGGTGTATTTTAAGTACCAGTGGAAAGCCGAAGCCAGTGCCACCGGATTATTTCCCCGCAAAACCACTTTCCCCTTCTTATCGGAATCGATCTCGAAGACGTCTTCTCCGGTAGCCGGGTCGGCCGGGATCCTCTCCAGTACGTATTGCTGCTCATAGCCCGGTGTGACGCGGCCGATCAACGCCCGCGCCGCCTTCAAAGCCGCCTTGTCGTTCGTCTTGTCGTTGGCCGCCGAAACGGCGGTGCAGCTCAGTAGGCTGAACGACAATAAGATCCACAGCTTTTTCATCCGTATCATCGCGGTTCGAGCCTATTGTTGTGAAAAGGTGATGCGGAGCGTATCCTTTGCTTTGGGCTGCTTGACTTTCAGCGTAATGCGCGTCAATTTCTCGCCCCAAATCTTCGAAAGCCGCGGGTCGGTCAGCTCCACCGTCTCGGTCGTTATCTCGTATTTCGAAGCCTCGGCCGGGGTCATTCGCAACGTCCGGTCGCCCGCCGTGATTTCGATGACCGGGCCCAGGCGTACCGTCCCGCAGGTCAGGAAGTTCAGCTCCACCGACCCTTTCACCTCCGAGAGGTCGTACGTATCGGTGAGCGTCACGGTGTTCCGCTGCCGGTCGAACCGGTAGCCGCGTGTCCAGCTGCGGCACGCCGCCTCTGCCGGATAAGCCCCCGCCAGGTCCAGCGAGAACGACATCACGCGACCGTTGTCCGCGTGGCGCACGTTCCGCGACCGGTACTTGCCGCCGGCCTGTTGACCGTATCCGTTGACCACCGGCAGGTTGTGGTACTCGGACTGCATCATCCAAATCGTGTAGCGACGGTGGTCGAAAGTGGCCGCCGTGTAGGTCCCCACCCCGGCGTCTACCATCATCGGATGGCCGTCCACGTAGAGCAGGAAGCTCCCGACGTCGTTGTGGTTGTGGCTCTCGGCGTTGTAACCGCCCTTGGCCGCCAGCGTCAATCCTTGGGCCGAACCGCCTCGGGTTCGAGCCACGGCTACTTCGATGCCGTCCATCCACACCGACCGGTAGAGCGGTGCCGCGGGACGGGCCTTTTGCATGTCGTTATAAACGAATGCGGTCTTGAGTCGATTGTCCATCGTGCCGCTGAGCGGGCTGTCGGTAAATCCGGTCAGTGCCCCGAGGTACGAACCGAAACGCATCATGGTGCTGTCGGCGATGTTCCGTCCGTAACGGAAAACGGTCGATGCGCCGGGCGATGCCTTGGCTTCGGCGTCGGCGAAGTTCACGAAGTAGAGGCTGTCGATATGGGCATTGGCGATATAGAGGCCGATGTTTTTGACCCGCTGTTCGCCGAAGAGGTCGATGCGGCCGTGCGAATACCCTTTCAGGACCTCCAGGTAGTTGTTCAGCATCCCCGCCGCATGGCCCCAGTAGGAGGGTCCCTCTTCGCACCCGCCGTCGGGTTTGAAGAAGTTGATGAACTGGTCGACCGACCGCATGGTTTTCCGAACGATCGCCGCCCGCCTCGCCGGATCTTCTTCGACCAACAGGGCGGTGGTCAGGACGTTGAAGTTACACCACGGGTTCCAGTTGTTGACCTGCGCCCCCTCGCGGAAACCGAGCCAGAACATGTCGTTGCGGTCGAGGTAGACGTCCAGCGTATGGCGGTTCAGTTCGGCCCGCAGCCGCTGGGGAATGGTCGGCGAGAGCTTGCCCAGCGGCTCTTTGAAAAAGTAGTAGGCCCAGGCCAGCGTATTGGCAGTCATCCCGCCGCTGAGGTCGATCGTGCGGTGGTCGATGTCCGGCACGGCGGTGCCGCTCAACTGCCAGTAGATGTGGGCCGTCGCCACCCAGGTGCTCTGCTCGCAGAGCGACCACACGCCGTCGGCGATCTGGTCCAAAAAACGTCCCTGGCCTTCGACCAGCTCGCCGAGCATCAGGTCGGCCAGTGCCGAATAGCGCTCGCCGATATGGCGGTCGTTGGGCACCCGGATTCCCTGGCGGGCAAAATCGAGGTACGAGGTGACGGTGACGCTCCGCCAGACGTAATCCAAGCGCGCTTCGGACAGTGCCACGGCCTGCCGTTTGACCTCCTCCGGCAGCGACTGCCAGAACGTGCGGTCGGCATAGCCCGGATAGGGTCGATAGGTCTCCCGACACAACGAATCCATGTCGAGCCTCTCGGCGGTTTTCTGTAACAGGTCGGGACGGGGCTGGGTGACCGGAGCGGCTTGTCCGTCCGGAACCGCTGTGCCCAACAGGCCGCTGCACAACAGCAGGGTCCCGAGTCGTTTTATTCTCTGTTTCATTTGTTTTTACTATGAACGGTTTGGGTTAGTTTGTATTCATTCATTTTTCGGAGTGTCCAGCGGCACCTCTTCCTGAAGACCCCGCAACTGCGCCCACAGGGCGTTTTACAGGCCTGCCGGGCGAGAAAGTAGTAGAAACCCAGGTTGCGGGCATTGCCATTCTCCGTAGGACTCGATGACGACCAGCAGTACCCACTGCCGCCGACGCCACGCAGTGCCCCAAAGCCACTGTAATTTCCTGCGTCGCGGTAGCCTGGGGCCGGGGCCGCTCGGCACTTGAAGCCTGGAGTTGGGTTGGCAAAGCCCGCTGGTCGCACTTACCCCCTTGCGAGTCGCCGCCAGCGGAAGCTTTGCAAAGAAAAGCCCAGCCCTCGAGTGCCGAGCGGCACCTCGCGCCGCAGGGGGTGGCGGAGGCTCGCGCGGCCCACAGGGCCGCAGTTTCCCAACTGACTGCCCAATTCCCGCCCGGCCCCTCGAAAACCACTTCCGTCGCTATCCTGCTCCGCCAACGGTCTTTATCCGCGCGCCAGCGAAATCTTGTTCAAACGCGTACCCTGCGTTTGAACGATTTCGCACTTTAGGCGCGGCGCGCGGGTGCCGCTCGGCACTCGAAAGCTGGAGTTGGCTCGGCAACAGGAGGGAACTGCCCTACGCGGGCGGCGCCTTCCGGCACTTGGTATTGGCCCGCCGGTTGCAACCTGCATGGTCCGCGCGCTGGCGGAAATCGACCAAACAACTCTCGGTTGTTTGATCGATTTCCTACTCCAGCAGTCGCGCGCGGTCGAGCTATCCCGACGAGCTGGAACTGCCCTTACGCCGGGCGGGCGGTGCCTCCCGGCACTCGGCATTGGCCATTCGGGCGAGAAAACAGTCTTTG
>CAJTNK010000027.1:0-3098 GCA_910577885.1 uncultured Rikenella sp. | reverse complement strand
TCTTATTGGCCTGGCGGGCGAGAAAAACGGGCAGAGACAAACCCAGCAAAACACCTAACGGGTGCCGAGCGGCACCCGAAGGCCGCGAAAGCCCACCAAAAACCCTAACCTTCGAACTCCACCTCTCCGAAAAATTCCGGGACGTGGAAGTTCGGCTTTTCGGTCCGGATCGGCTGCCACGACAGAAAATGAGGCTTCGACAAACCGTCTCCGCACTTATAGGCATTGGCCCGGGCCCTCACCCCGTCGAGCGACGCGAAACGGTGGGCGAAAAACGCCTCCACCGGTATCGTGACCCGCAACTCCCATCGGTTATCCCCCTGCCGTTCCGCGAACGTCGCCGAACCCAGCGAAGACTCTCGGCCGATAAGCGCCATAATCTCCCGCCCGGCATGCGTAACGTCCGGTTTGGTCTTCCGGAACCCCAGCAACGCCCGGCCGATGCAGCTGAACTCGAAATTGTAGTACCCCGTGTCGTCGAACGAGATGAAAAACTCCACCGCCGAATCGGTCCACACCGCGCCGTTGTCCTCCGTCACCTCGGCCTTGGTAAAGGCCTCTTCGACCTGAAAAACGAGATAGAGGTGCCGCCCGTCATGTCCCGCCCGGAACGAAACCCGAGGCGCATACGGATAATCCGCCGCCCAATTATTGCAAGCCACCGCCTGTGCCGGAACCTCGTTCCGCAACAGGTATTCCAGAGAGCTGATCCGGGGAATACTAAGCATAACGCGCCAATTCTTCGTGAACGATCCGTTGCATCTCGTCGTACTGCGCCTCCATGCTCTCCAGCAACCGGTACTGAGCGCGCGTCCGAACCAGGTTGTGGTCCGTAGACTTGACCTTGTAATAGTGGTCGCCGTCGATGTAGTCCATCAGGAACCGAAGAACCTGTTCATAAGTGATGTATTTGGCCGAAAAAGCCAGGTACTCAGCCTCGGTAGGCGTCAGAAAAGCGTGGGTCTCCGACAGATACCCCGCCGTATAAGCCTTGAAAATGTCGATATCCATCGAGACGTTCTCCAGCTTCGGATCGTCCTCCAGCCCCGTGTTGGTGTACGACCGCATGGCGTCTCCGTAGTCATTGAGGCACGTAGCACTCAAAACCGTATCGAGGTCGATCACGCAGAGCACGTTCCCCGCCCGGTCGAACAGGATGTTGTTGATCTTCGTGTCGTTGTGCGTCACGCGGGTCGGAATCTCGCCCCGCTCGACCAGCTCCCAGAAACGGAGCATCTCTTCCCGCCGCGCCTCGATCCAACCGATCTCCGTCGCCACCGAGGCTTTCCGTCCCACCGGGTCCTGGGCCAGCACCGAGTCCCACTGCTCGAACCGGTACCGAATGTTATGGAACCCCGGCAGAATGTCGGCCAGCGGCTCCCGAAAGTCGGCCAACATGGCCTGAAACCGGCCGATCCCTTTGCCGCCCTGGTAAGCCAGCTCCGGCGTATCGGCCCGCTGATAAGCGATCGTGTCGGCGATAAACTCGCAGACGGCCCAATATTCGCCCTCGTCGTCCCGATAGTAGAGCTTGCCATCCACGCTCGGCGTGACGGTCAGTGCCTCGCGCCGAGGATCTCCGCCGCGACCGACGATCTTGTTTTTCAGGTGGTTCGTCACCCGCACGATGTTATCCATCATGGCCGGTACGTTCGTGAAGATATGGCGGTTTTTCCGCTGCAGGATGTAGTTCGGATCTTGGGCCGAAGCGGTCTCGATGATAAACGTGTCGTTGATGAAGCCTTCGCCCAGCGGGCGAACCGCCTGGACCTCGCCCGAGAGTTGAAAACGGGCGGCGATGGCATGTAATGTCTGGTTCATGCGATTGTCGATGCGTGTGAGTTCGGGTGTTTCGGCCGGCTCAAGCGGACGGCCGTGTTGTTTTTGAGGGATAAAGATACTCTTTTTTTCGAGAATCCGGTCGGCCGGGGCGGTCGAAATCCGCGCCCGGATGAAAAAAGGGAAAAACAGAGCGTTCGTCGATAAATGCTGGAGGCAACGCAACTGAAAGCCGTTCGCACGGTTGTTGAGATTCTGCAGGACGATCCGGGCGTAGTTGAAGTCCAGGTAGTGGGCATTGCTGCCCGAAGCGGTCGACGACCAACTGAACCCGTTGACGCCGACGTTATACAACGTACCGTAGTACGGGTGGCGACAGCCCCTCTGGTCCCGGCTCCCGGTGAGAACGTGCGAGCGGCCATTCGGTTCGCTCTCCCGACCGGTGTCCGACGCGCGGACGAACGTCTGGGAGGGCTTCGATAACTAATCCGACCGAGGGACGGATCAGTAGGCCGCTGGATTTATCCGCTCGCCCTGCCGCCCGACCCGCGTACGGACGGAACGGCACTCCGGATTACGAATGCTCTGTGTATGATTATAGAGATAGTACGGTATCGATCGTTGGGTGCGGGCTCGAATCGCTTTACAAATCGAACAGCGTCGGTTCGATATACCGCGGTTTCGGCTCCTCCGGCTCCTCTTTCGCCTCCGCCACCGGAGGCTCTACAGGCGCCTCCCCCTCTTCGGCCTCTTCTTTTTCCGGCTCCTTCTCCTCCGAAACATCCCCCGGCAGCAGCTCGTTCACCGCATCGGCCAAAGCCTCGTTCCGAACCACGATCTCCGTCTCCGTACTCTCGCTCCCCAGCTCCGACTTGATCTCCAACAACGCCGACCGGATCCGACCCAAGTGTTCCAGGATCTGAACATCGCGCTTCAAGGCATGCTTGTTGTCCTTCAGGTAACGTTCCGCCCCCGCCAACGTCATCCCCTTCTCCTTCACCAGGTGGTAGATGAGCTTCAGATTCTCGACGTCCTCCGGCGTGAAAAGCCGGTTCCCCTTGGCGTTCTTCCGTGGACGAAGCACGTCGAACCGCTTCTCCCAAAAACGGATCAGAGAAGGGTTCACGTCGAACATCTCGGACACTTCGCCCATGCTGAAAAACATCTTGCGAGAGGGTTTCGATTTTTCGTCTGCCATGCGGTCCCCGGGTTTGATTTTGGTCTTCTTTCGGTCTGCCAAGGTAAGAATTTTTATTGGATGTTCAGTTTTTAGCTACGGTATAGAACTGTTCTTTTTGTGAACAAAAAGAACCAAAAAA
>CAJTNK010000026.1 GCA_910577885.1 uncultured Rikenella sp. | reverse complement strand
GGCCGCGCGGGCCGCCCTTACGCCGGGCGGGCGGTGCCTCCCGGCACTCGGTATTGGCCTGGCGGGCGAGAAAACAGTCTTTGTCCACGCGCGGGTGCTACTCGGCACGCGAAACGGGCTCTAAATAAAGGCTGCGCGCCGTGACGCGAACGCGTCCGCGCGGGGCCGCCTACTAAGGTCGAGAGAATCCCGACAAAAGCTCCAACGGGGCCTCCCGGCGAGCTGGCGATACTGCGCATCGCATGGACCATCCGGGCAACGCCTCGAACGAAAAGTCCGTCAAACCGGCTAAGAAATCCCAAAAATTACTCCTGCATCGTCAGCTCCAACGTGCCGCCTCGCACAATGTCCTGCCAGGTCAGGAACGGAGCCCCCAGAGAACGGCCGTTGAGCCGCATCTCGCGGATCCGGTAGCGCGTGGCCGAGACGCCCGGAGCAAGCACCGTAAAGCTCTTGCCCGAAGGCAGACGGATGGTCGCCTCCTCGAAGAGCGGCGTCCCGATCGCGTAGGTCAGACTCACCGGATCCACCGGGTAGAAACCCAGTGCGCTGAACACGTACCAGGCCGACATCTGTCCGCAGTCCTCGTTGCCGCACAGACCGTCCGGACGGGCCGAATACTGCCGGCGAAGGATCTGTGAGACGTATTTCTGCGTCTTGTCCGGCCGACCCACGTAGTTGTAGAGGTAGGCCACGTGGTGCGAAGGTTCGTTGCCGTGGGCGTACTGGCCGATCATCCCCGTGCTGAAGATCGGCAGCGAGTCCGTGGCCGCCGGTGCGAGCGTGAACATCTCGTCCAGGCGCCGTTCGAACTGCGCCGGGCCGCGCATCAGACGGATCAACCCCTCCACATCCTGCGGAACGGCCCACAGGTATTGCCACCCGTTGCTCTCCGTGATGTGGTCCGTGTAGGCCTTCGGGTCGAAGCCCGCCACCCACTCGCCGTCCGAAAGCCGCGGCTGCATGAAACCCGAAGCCGGCTGAAAAAGGTTCATGTAGTTCTTCGACCGCAGAATGAACTCGTTGTAGACCGAGTCGCGCCCCATCCGCCGGGCCAGCTGGGCGATGCACCAATCGTCATAGGCATACTCCAGGGTCTTGGAGAGCGATTCCCCTTCCAGATCCGCCGGGACGTAGCCCATCAGTTTGTAAAGGCCGATCCCGCGGTAGTCGTCGCGGTTGGCGGTCGCCGTGCAGGCCGCCAGCACCCGGTCGAGCATCCCTTCCGGCAGCAGCCCTTTCAGAGCCGCTTCGACCAGCACCGGAACCGCATGGTAGCCGATCATCATGTCCGTTTCGTTGCCCCACAGCGGCCAAACCGGTAACATCCCGTGCTGGTCGTAGAAGTTCAGCATGGAGGTCGCCATCCGTCTCACCCGCTCCGGATGCAGGAAGGTGTACAGCGGATGGGCCGCTCGGTAGGTGTCCCACAGCGAGAATGTCGAGTAGTTGTGGCCCCCCTCGCCCGGCACGTCGCCCGCGTGGATCTCGCCGTCCGCCCCGCGGTACAGCCCGTCGACGTCGTCGAACAGCGTCGGGGCCAGCATCGTTCGATACAAGGCCGTGTAGAAGGCATGTCGTTCGGCAGTCGTGCCGCCCCGGACCTCGATTTTACCGAGTTCCGCATTCCAAACAGCCACCTGCGCCCTGCGGATACTGTCGAAATCGAAGGTCGGCATCTCGCGCGCCAGGTTGCGCCGCGCTCCGGCCAGGTCCACCGCCGAAATCGAGGTCCGAACCACCACCGGCTCGCTGTTCTCCGCCGCCACGCGGAACGTGAAACGTCCCACGTGGCTCCGAATGCCGTTGTAGGCGCTGTCGCTGTGCGTCGATACGACGGTGTCCACCCGCCACGACGTGAAAGGCTGCGAAAACTCGGACCGGAAGTAGACCCGCTGGTTCGGCGCCCAGCCCGTCGAAGCCCGCCAACCCTCGATCGTGCGGTCGTCCACCACCCGCAGCTCCGACCCCAGCGTGTAGTCCCAGTTCATCGCCTTCGAAAGGTTCACGAACACCGTCGCCTGGGTCTCTCCGGCCGGAAACGTATACCGCTGCATCCCGCACCGCTCCGTAGCCGCCAGCTCTACCCGCGTGTCGTAATCCCTCAGCAGCACGCTGTAATACCCCGCTCGGGCCTCTTCATCCTCGTGCCGGAAAGCGGAGTACACCCCCAGCTCGCCCGCCCCCACCCGGAACGGAGGAACGGCCGGCATAAAGCTGATATCGTACAAATCACCCGCCCCGGTCCCGCTCAGGTGGGTGTGCGAAAACCCGGCGATCGTCGTGTCCCGCCAGTCGTAACCCGAAATGCGGTCCCAACCGCTCGTCCCGTTGTCCGGCGACAACTGAACCATCCCGAACGGCGCACTCACCCCCGGATAAACATTCCCGGGACCCTCCGTCCCGATCAACGGATCCACATACCCGACCCAACTCCTCCCCTCCTGAACCGCTTCCGGCTCCCCACACGAAAATCCCAACAAACTGATTGCAAAGGCCACCAAGACCCTTTTCCCATATACTTTCATACCTCCTTCGGCTTTCCCACAAAGATAGATAATCTTTTTTGCTAACTTTGTCTTTACATTAGCATTGTTTGGTATGCAGGGGGAGTCCTGGCGGTATGTTTCGGAGGACGACGGCACGATCTCGTTGCACGACTGTCTGCTCGACGGGGTGGAGATCGACCGCCGGGGGTGGATCTGTCGCTTTTCGGACGGGTTCGATGTCTGTCGCGGCAACCGGCTCAACCCTACGGGGCGGCATCGGAGGTCGGGAGCTGCGGCGGCGGTGCTGTGCGAGGGACGCTACCTTGACGGCACGCTCTTCTTGTCCGGCGAGCGGGAGGTCGGGGTCTCGGAAGAGCAGCTCGCGGAGGGGCTGGCGAACGGAGCGAAGGCTACCGTCCTGAGCTTCGAGTGGGACCGGACGAAGGGACGTTTCTCGGTCGAGTTGCTGTGGGGCGGTCCGCCGACGGAACGCGGCGAGGAGTTCGCCCGTTTTCGGTGGAGCTGCCGGGGGGTCGACTTCTGCTGGAACGAGCTGCCGGAGGATGCCTGGTTCGAGGGATGGCTTCCGAAGAGAACCGAGGGCGGGGGGAGATGGCGAAAAGTATGGAAACGGATTCGATTATGGTTTGGACGATAGGTATATTATTGATCGGGGGTTATCTGCTGGGTTCGATTCCCAGCGCGGTGTGGATCGGCCGGTGGTTTTATGGTGTCGATGTGCGGGAGCATGGGAGTCATAATGCCGGGGCGACCAACACGTTGCGGGTGTTGGGGCGTCGGGCTGCGCTGCCGGTGTTCGTGGTCGATGCCGCGAAGGGGTACGGGGCGGTGATGCTCTCCCACTTCACCTCGTGCGAGGGAGATGCCCTCTTTTTGCTCAAGATCGCTCTGACGGCGGCGGCGATACTGGGGCATATCTTCCCGTTGTTCGCCGGATTCAAGGGCGGCAAGGGGGTGGCGACGATGGCGGGGTGTATGTTGGCCATTGCGCCGGTGCCGATGCTCATGGGGTTGGCCACGTTCGTCGTGGTGCTGGCGGTGAGCCATTATGTCTCGCTCGGGTCGATGACCGGAGGGGTGCTCTTTCCGGTGTATATCCTCCTGGTCGACGGCTTCGGATCCCCTTACAAGATCGTTTTCGGGGTCTTGGTGGCGGTGGTGCTGCTGATTACCCACCGAAAGAATATCAAACGGCTGAGAGAGGGGACGGAAAACAAAACCTACCTCTTTCTGCGCCGACCCAAAGGACCCAGGGAGTCGAAGACCGAATAATCCGGCGGGGGGCGGGGCAGGGGCTTTGTAGTTTGCGCCTCTCGATTCTCATTCTCGGCCGGCCCGATCTTAGCTTTCCTACTAACCCAAACACCTAACCGATCATGACCGGATCATCACCCTCTGCCAACGTCTCCCGAGCGGGAGGACGTATCTATCCGTGGGTCGTCGTGGGCCTGCTGTGGTTCGTCGCGCTGCTGAACTACATGGACCGACAGATGCTCTCCACGATGCGCGACTCCATGCAGGTGAATATCGCGGAGCTGACCGACGCCGTTAATTTCGGACGGCTGATGTCCGTTTTCCTGTGGATCTATGGCCTGATAAGCCCCGCGGCAGGGGCTGTGGCCGACCGCGTGAGCCGAAAATGGCTGATTGTCGGGAGCTTGTTCGTATGGTCGGCCGTGACCTTCGGGATGGGCTATGCCGAGACCTTCGGACAGTTGTATGCCTTGCGCGCGGTGATGGGGGTCAGCGAGGCACTCTATATTCCGGCCGGACTGTCGCTCATCGCCGACTGGCACCGCGACCGGTCGCGGTCGCTGGCCGTCGGGATTCACATGACCGGACTCTATGCCGGGCAGGCCATCGGCGGATTCGGTGCCACGGTGGCGGCCGCTTTCTCTTGGCAGACGACTTTCCAGGGGTTCGGACTCGTCGGAATGGCTTATGCCGTGATTCTCATTCTCTTCCTGCGCGAAAACCGGCAGGCGGTCGAGGAGCGGCGCCGGAACCGGCGGACAGCCGCCACCGTCTCCCCGGTCAAAAACCTGCTCAAAAGCTTCGGACTCTTGTTCTCGAACGTCGCGTTCTGGGCCATTCTGTTCTACTTCGCCGCGCCGAGCTTGCCGGGCTGGGCTACCAAAAATTGGCTGCCGACCTTGTTCTCCGAGAGTCTCGGCCTGTCGATGGACCTGGCCGGACCTGCTGCAACCATCACCATCGCCGTCTCTTCGTTCATCGGGGTGATCGTGGGCGGGATCCTCTCCGACCGCTGGGTGCGGCGGAACCTCCGAGGACGGATCTACACCGGAGCCATCGGACTCGGAATGACCATCCCTTCGCTCCTCCTGCTCGGGTTCAGCCACAGCCTGCCGGGGATCATCGGCTCCGGAGTGCTCTTCGGCGTCGGTTACGGCATGTTCGACGCAAACAACATGCCCATCCTCTGCCAGTTCGTCGCGGACAGGTACCGCGCCACGGCCTACGGTATCATGAACATGATCGGGGTATTCGCCGGTGCAGCCGTGACACAAATCCTGGGACAGTGGGCACAGGGTAACAACCTCGGTGCCGGATTTGCCTGGCTCAGCGTGATTGTCGCTGCAGCCATCGCCATCCAACTCCTCTTCCTCCGCCCAAAAACCGATAACATGACACAAAACTAATTAATAGATTGTCCGGTTAATTTATGTGCAGTTCTTGGTGACAGGCGGGAACCGTACCTTTTCTGAAGAAAAGGTACCCAAAAGACTTTCAGCTAGCATACGCTATGTATGAGGCTCCGCAGTCCTCAGGTTTATGGGTGGGGCTCTTTTAGGCGCGCACTAAGGTTTTCGCAGCCCAATGCGCGCCCAAAAAGAATCCCCACCCAAACACCGGGCTGACACGGCCAAAGCATCCCAGCGGGATGCGTGCTAAAGTTTTTTTGGTTCTTTTTGTTCACAAAAAGAACAGTTCCAGCTCGTAGCCAACGAAAAGTATCAAAATAACCGTGCAATCAATCAAGTTATATGCGTAAGTTTTCGATAGGATATCGGGGAAAGATGCTTTTTATTCTGATCGGTTGTGCCATCGGGGTGATGTCGTTGGTTTACTCGAACTACCTGGTGGGTCAGCTGCGGGACAAGGAGCGTCATGAGATTCACTTGTGGTCGTTCGCGGTGGGTGAGACGGTGAAGGCCACTCGTCCCGGCGACCGGCAGCAGGCGGCGATTTTGGCGCGGATCATCGACTTTTCGAACGAGATCCCGCTGGTGGTTTGCGACGACCAGCTGCGGGTGTTGCAGTACCGGTCGATCGACGCTTCGGTGCTGGCCGACCCGGAGCGGTTGGCCGATAAGCTGGAGAACATGCGTTCCGGGGGGCGCGACCCGATCGAGATACCGACTCCGCAGGGACGCATCATCCGAGTGTTCTACGACGAGTCGCCGCTGCTCAAGGCCTTGCAATACTTTCCGTGGATCCAACTGAGTATCTTTGCCGTGTTTATCGGTTTTGCGTTCATCGCCTTCCGTTCGTCGAAGCACAGCGAGCAGAACCGCGTCTGGATCGGCATGGCCAAGGAGACGGCCCATCAGCTCGGGACGCCCACCAGTTCGTTGCTCGGGTGGTTGGAATACCTTCGCGAGCAGGAGGGGGTCGAACCGTTCGTCGTGGACGAGATGAACAAGGATCTCACGCGGTTGTTGAAGGTGGTGGATCGGTTTTCGAAGATCGGGGCTACGACGAACCTCGCGCCGCGCAACATCTATGAGCTGGTGGCGGGAGCCGTGGAGTACTTCCGGCGGCGGATCCCGAAGAATGTGACGCTGAACTTCGCCCGGTGTACCGCCGAGCCGATGCAGGGGATGGTGAATGACGCGCTGTTCGAGTGGGTGGTGGAAAACCTGCTCAAAAACGCACTCGATGCGCTCCAAGGATGCGGTGCGATTACGGTCCAGCTGTCGGTTCGCGATGCCCGGTGGATCTGTCTCGACGTGCGCGACACCGGCAAGGGGATGCCCAAAGCCCACTTCAAACGGATCTTCCAGCCCGGGTTCACCACCAAGACCAGAGGGTGGGGACTGGGGCTTTCGCTCAGCAAGCGGATCATCGAGGAGTACCACAACGGACGGATCTTCGTGTTCGACTCCGAGATCGACCACGGGACCACCATGCGGGTGATGGTACGCAAGTTCTGAGCCCTGCTCTCCGAGTCAGGCAATCACCGGAGGAGCCATAATAGTAGGACCAGGGCACAATCCTCATGCACGGTAAAAAAACGGGAGCCGCTGCTGGCGCTGTACGACGGAACCTTGAGGCGCTATTACTATCCGCAGCAGGTCCGGTACTCCGGAGGCCGGTATGAGCTGAGCTACGAAAACGGCTTCGGTGCCGGAGTCGGCGCAGAAATAGATTCTACGAAAAAGAGCGCGGGCTTCCGCCTGGGATTTCGATCCCAAGCGGAAGCCCGCGCTTCTTTATTGATTACATCCGTGCTAAGAGATTATCACACCGCAGCCTTCCCCGTCTCCTTCTCTTCCTCTTCTTTCTTATCCCCGGACAACAGCTCCCGAACCACCACGCTCCCCACCACCCAAAATCCGCCGAGAAAAGCGCATGCCACCAGGATCAGCATCTTTCGCGGCGCCGCCGGCCGGTCCGGAATGATAGCCGGTTCGACTACCGTAGCGATCGGCATCTCCTCCTGCAGCTTGATTTTCGTCATCTCGACCTGCGAAGCCGTCTGGTTCCACACGTTGTAAGCCAGCGTCCGTTCGTTGCGCAGCCGCTCGATCCGCACCCGCAACGACTCGGACGAGATATTCCGGTTCTGGTCGATCGCCTCGGCCAACCGGTCTTCGACCTCGTAATACCGTGCCCGTGCCTCCGCATTCTGTCGGATGTTCTGTTCCAGATCGTGTCTGGTCTTCTGCGTCCGGTAGACCGTCATGTACTTCTGCAGCTTCGCTACCAGCGAGTCGGCCACCACCGCCGACACCAACGGATCCTGCATCGTCACTTTCGCCTCCAACAGCGAGGTCTTCTTGTCATTCTGCACCGCCAGCATCGTACTCAAAGCCCCTACGAATCTTTTGTACGCAGCCGGCAGCCGGAACAGGTCCACCGAATCGACCGGCAGCAGCGCCTCCCGCTCTGTCTTTCCGCGTCCCAGCGAAGCCACCCACCCGATGGCCTGTCCCGGCGCCGCCATGACGTGCTTCCACCACGCCTGCCGTTGATGTTCGGTCACGTACTCGAACAGGCTCATCCGCTCTCCCGGCTGTCCTGCCCGTTTCGGGGTAAGGGTGACCGGAATCTCGGCGAACTCCAGCAGGAACGGCGTACTCTTGACGATCTCCGGGAAAATCTCGGCCGTGATCCCCTCCGTCCCACCTCCTGCTGCGTTGAGATTGAAACCGGCCATCGCCGCCAACCCCGCCATTCCGCCTCCACCGGTCGCTGCGGCCTTGCTCTCCGGAGCCAGTTTGATGGTTGTCACGTAGGTCTTCGGAATGCTGAAGCCGATCACCAAACCCACCACCGCGCCGAGCGCCGCATACTTCAAGACTCGTCGCCGCATGTTCCACACCGAGTGGAGCAACTCCAACAGATCGATCTCTTTTTCTTCGTTTTTCGGCTGTTTGTTCGTTTCGATTTCCTGGGCCATGCCGTGTACGCGTGTGTAAGTGGGTTGAAAAAATGGTTGTCGGACAAAGATAAACGATTTTGTGCAAAACGTTGGCAGGTCGTTTTCCGGAGCGGACGAATCGGCGTTATTTCGTAGCCTGAATCACCTGAAAAATCATTGTTCGGTATGAAATATTTTACGCTCGAAGAACTTTGCGCCTCGGACACGGCTCGCCGCCGCGGCATCGACAACCGACCCTCTGCGGCGGTTTGCACCCGGTTGACACAGCTCATCGAACAGCTCTTGGATCCGGTCCGCACGGCGTGGGGCGGTCCGATCACCGTGAACAGCGGCTACCGCTCGCCGGCCCTGAACCATGCCGTAGGCGGCGCCTCGACCTCCCAACACTTGAAAGGCGAGGCGGCGGACATCTCGGTCGGCAGCCCGGCCGAAAACAAGCGGCTGTTCGCCAAGATCGTCGAACTCCAAAAGACCGGCCGCATCGCTTTCGACCAACTGATCGACGAATCGGGTTACCGGTGGATACACCTCTCCTACCGGCCCACGGCCAACCGCAGCCAGGTGCTCCACCTCTAAAGCTCGGCCAGCAACGGCTGCACCCGGTCCTTGTCCGAGAGCAGCAGCTCCTCCGGCCGCAGCCCGTAATGCGCCAGCCGCCAGTCCACCCCGATCTGCGGATCGTCCCACCGCACCCCTCCGTCGAACTCCGGGTGGTAGTAGTCCGTACACTTGTACAAAAACTCGGTGTCGTCCGCCAAGGTCAGAAAGCCGTGCGCAAACCGCGGCGGAACATAAAACTGCCGCTTATTTTCGGCCGTGAGCTCGATCCCGTACCACTTCCCGTACGTCGGACTCTCCGGCCGCAGGTCCACCGCCACGTCGTAAACACCGCCGGCCACGACCCGGATCAACTTCCCCTGCGCATGCTGCCGCTGAAAGTGCAACCCCCGCAATACCCCTCGCCGAGACTTGCTATGATTGTCCTGCACGAACGCCACCTCCTCGCCCAACAGCTCGTCAAAATCCCGCTTCGCATAACTCTCCATGAAAAAACCCCGGGCATCGCCGAACACCGTCGGCTCCACTACAATCAAACCTTCAATCGGGGTCTCTATCTTCTGAAACTTCATTATAACTTGTGTTAATTTGTTCTTTCTACTTTCACTTTACTAATCGTTCTTTAGCTACCGGAGGGTACTGTACCTTTTCTGAAGAAAAGGTACCCAAAAGACTTTCGAGGATGCTTGCGCATCCTAACTCTATCTCGGTACAGTGTTCGCCCGTTTCCTTGGGGTGGGATTCTTTTTGGGCGTGCTCTAAGGTTATCACAGACTAAGCGCGCCTAAAAGAACCCACCCCAAAAGAGCGGCAAAGCACCTTGTGCCCCGGATGGCTTAAAAGTGCGAAGCACTTTCGAAAGTTTTTCTGGTTCTCTTTGTTCACAAAGAGAACAGTTCTGTCCGGTTCTCAAAGCACGGTTGGCAAGTTATAGCACGAAGAAGAAAATTTACAATTGATTACAGCGGTTGAAGAAGTCGATGGCCGTGAGTTCGTGTTTCATGGCCAGTTCTTCGTCGGGGGTGATGTTTCGGAACGGGGTTCGGTTGGGTCCCAGGTCGAGTCCGATGAGTTTCATGATTCGTTTTCCGCCCACGATGTTGCCCCGGTAGCGGCAGATCACGTTGATGACCGCTTGGGAGAAGTTCTGTCTTTCGCGGGCCAGTTCCAGGTCGCCCGCCTTCCAGGCCTCGATGATTCCGACCAGTTCTCGCCCGTTGTAGTTGGTCGTTCCGCCGATTCCGCCCTGCGCGCCGCCCATCGCCAGGCAGGGGAGTATCGTTTCGTCCTGTCCGTGGAGCATGTCGAACTTGCCCTCCTTGTAGAGCCGGCACTGGTTGTACTCGTACAGGCTCTCGAACGTGTATTTGATGCCGGCGAAGTTGGGGATGCGTCCGTCGACGGCTTCCAGGAACTCGACCATCGAGAGGTAGGCGCCGTTGAAGGCCGGGATGTGGTAGAAGTAGAACGGCAGTTGCGGAGCCCCCGCGGCAATTTCTTCGCAGTATTTGACCAGCTCTTCGACCCGTCCTACCTTGGGGAACGGGGGTGCCATGGCTCCGATCCCCCATGCTCCGATCTTCTGGGCGTGTTGTGCCAGGCGGAAGCTCTGCCGGACGCAGGTGCTCCCGACGTGTACGATGACTTTGAACCCTTCGGGTGCGGCGGCCATCCAGGCCTCGGCCAGTTGCATGCGTTCCTCTTCGGTGAGCATGTATCCCTCGCCCGACGAGCCGTTGATGAATACTCCCTGCAAGCCGTTCTTGCGGAGCATCGCCGCATAGGCCGGTATCGGTGCGAGATTGATGTCTCCGTTCGGGTGGAACGGGGTGAAGGGGGCGTCGATGAGGCCTTTGATCTTTTCCATGACGTGATGGGTTGAGTGTGGTGTTTTTCCGTGAAAAATTCGGCGGCGCCCGGTGTCGCGCGCCGCGCTCTCAAAGGTACTGTTTTTTCGGAAAAATGGGGTCCGAATTTAAACCTTCGGAGGTGGTGTCGGTCGGATCTCTGTAAAGGTAAGCCGTGAAAACGAAAAATTCAAGCGGTCGGTGTGTCAGGCCTCGTCGGTCTCCGTCGTGGCCGCCGGACGGCATCCCGCCCGGTAGTCCTTGGGCGAGAGTCCCTCGTGCCGCTTGAAGTAGCGCCCCAGGTAGGACTGGTCCGGAAAATGGAGCAGCTCCGAGAGCTCCTGGATGTTCAGGTCCGTGGACTGCAGCAGCACCTTGATCTCCATCAGCGTGCAGTGGTCGATGATCATCTTGGCCGAGGCGCCGACCAGCTGGCGGCAGATGCTCGTCAGGTACTTCGTCGAGATGCAGAGCCGGTCGGCATAGAAGTGTACCTCGCGCTCGGCCCCGGCAAACTCGTGGAGCAGGGCCATGAACCGGCGGAAGAGCTCCTCTTTCCGAGAGCCCTCGGCGGTGGCCGGCCGTCGGTCGAACAGGCGGTGGGTCTTGTCGTAGACGTCCAGCAGCAGCGAGCGGAGCAGCATCCGGGCAATCTGTTCGCGGTGGCGGTTCTGCTTGTCGGCGTAGACGGCTTCGATGCTGCGGATGATGGCGATCGACGTCTCGGCGTTTTTGTCCGGAATGGCGCTGCACGGGTGCTCTTTCAGGAAGTTGAACAGCTCCAGGCCGATCCGGAACGAAGCCTCCTGGAACATCGTCGACGAAAAACTGCACAGCGAGATCATGAAGTCGTCGCTCGGCCGGTCGATCCGGAAGATCGTCCCCGGCAGCAGCACCACCCCCGTGTCGGGCGTGATGTCGTAGCGCTTCAGGTCGATGCTCACGGTGGCCGATCCCCGGCGGCAGATGAAGATCGCTCCGCCGTTCAGTTTCCGCGGCCGGGTCGTGGCGCGCGTCAGCGGATAGGTGCCCGCCAGAAACGACCGTAGGGTCAGGACCCGTTCCGAATGCTCTTGCTTCATGCCGAATGACAGTTTTTGGAGGGTGAAAAAACAAAAATAGCGAATTCTGGTGTTCGGCGGCACGGATTGTTCCGAAAATGAACAAAAGAGAATTGACATTGAATAATGGCGTCCCGAATAAAAACCGCTATCTTTGTAGTTCTGAGTGAAAAATAAAAACGCAATACATACACACAGAAGAGATGAGTAAGAACATGTTCAGCAAGATGAAACAGGCTTGGGTGGCGGCGGCGTGCTGCGTGGCGGCTGTCGGTTGTCAGGAGGCGCCTCAGATGCCGCGTACGGCGGCCTATGCGGTGATGACCGTCGAACCGGCCGACCGGACTTTGTCCAGCGCCTACTCGGCGACGATTCGCGGGCGACAGGATATCGATATCTATCCGCAAGTGGGCGGGACGCTGACCCGGGTGGCGGTGACCGAAGGGCAGCGCGTGAAGAAGGGGCAGACCCTCTTCGTGATCGACCAGGTGCCGTATCGGGCGGCGTTGCAGACGGCCACGGCCAACGTGCAGGCGGCCAAAGCGCAGTTGGCGACGGCACAGCTGGCTTATGACAGCAAACAGGAACTGTACAAGCAGAACGTGATCTCGGAGTACGACCTGAGCACGGCCAAGAACACCTTGCTGGCGGCCGAAGCACAGTTGGCGCAGGCCAAGGCCCAGGAGGTCAATGCGCGGAACAACCTCTCGTACACGGTGGTGAAGAGCCCGTCGGACGGGGTGGTGGGGACCTTGCCTTACCGGGTGGGGACCCTGGTGAGTTCGGCCATGCCGCAGCCGCTGACCACCGTTTCCGACAACTCGGATATGTACGTCTACTTCTCGATGACCGAAAACCAGCTCTTGGAGCTCATCCGGCAGTACGGGTCGAAAGAAGCGGCTTTGAAACAGATGCCGCAGGTCGAGCTGACTTTGAGCGACAAGTCGGTCTATCCGCAGCCGGGACGGATCGAATCGATCAGCGGTGTGATCGACCGTTCGACCGGGACGGTGAGCCTGCGGGCCGAGTTCCCGAACAAGGACGGCCTGCTGCACAGCGGCGGGACGGGGAACGTCATCGTGCCGGTCGAACGGCAGGGGGCGCTGGTGATTCCGCAGGCCGCGACGTTCGAAATTCAGGACAAGCGTTTTGTTTACAAACTGGTGGATGGTGTGGCTAAGGCTGCGCCGGTGCAGGTGACACGGGTCGACGGCGGCCGGGAATTCATCGTGGATGCGGGGCTTTCGGCCGGCGATGTGATTGTGGCCGAGGGGGTAGGTCTGTTGCGCGAGGGGACGCCGATCACGCCGAAGAACGCACAGGCTCAGGCACCTCAGGCGCAGCAACCGCAGCAGGCGGCAGAATCTGTCCAGGAGTCGTCCGAGGCACAGGCAAAAGAACAGGCTCCGGCTCAGACTCAGGAGGCTGCACAGCCGACCCAGGCTGAAGAGCAGGCGCAGCAAACGGCACAGACCGAGCAGACCGACGACGATGCGGCCAAGGCTGCGGCCATTCGGCAGCAGATGGAGAACGACGGGGAGTAAACACGCACTATTTCAACGGGGAGGAATTAATTCATGAATCTGAGAAAATTTATCGAACGACCGGTCCTTTCGGCCGTGATCTCCATCACGATCGTGGTGGTCGGGATCATCGGTCTGTTCACGCTGCCGGTCGAACAGTATCCGGACATCGCGCCACCGACCATCCAGGTCAGCGCGACGTACTTCGGAGCGAGTGCCGAAACGTTGCAGAAGAGTGTGGTGGCGCCGTTGGAAGAGGCCATCAACGGGGTGGAGGACATGACCTATATGACATCCACTGCGTCGAATGCGGGGTCGGTGTCGATCACCGTCTACTTCAAGCAGGGGGTCGATCCGGACATGGCGGCGGTCAATGTCCAGAACCGCGTGGCCAGGGCCACCGGACAGCTGCCGGCGGAGGTGACCCAGGTCGGGGTGACTACGTCCAAGCGGCAGACCAGTATCCTGCAGATGTTCGCGCTGTACAGTCCGGACGATTCGTATGACGAGACTTTTCTGGCCAACTATCTGAACATCAACCTTAAGCCGGAAATCCTGCGGATCACCGGGGTGGGGGATATGATGGTCATGGGGGCGAACTACAGCATGCGGATCTGGCTCAAACCGGACGTCATGGCGCAGTACAAGCTCGTGCCGTCGGATGTGGCGCAGGCGCTGGCCGAACAGAACATCGAAGCCGCTACCGGGTCGTTCGGGGAAAATTCGGGCGAGACCTATCAGTATACGATGAAGTATCGCGGCCGGTTGATTACGCCCGAAGAGTTCGGCGAGATCATCATCCGGTCGACCGACGACGGCGAGGTGCTGCGGCTCAAGGATATCGCCGATGTCGAGTTGGGGCAGGAGAGCTACGCTTTTCACGGCCGGACCAACGGACATCCGGGGGTGGCGTGTATGATCTTCCAAACCGCCGGGTCGAACGCCACGGAGGTCAACCAGAAGATCGACGCTTTCCTGGCCGAGGCCGCCAAGAACTTTCCGAGAGGGGTTGCCGAAACGCAGCTCATGAGCTCCAACGACTTCCTTTTTGCTTCGATTCATGAGGTGATCAAGACTTTGATCGAAGCGATTGTCTTGGTGATCTTGGTGGTGTACGTCTTCTTGCAGGACCTCCGGTCGACTTTGATTCCGTTGGTGGGGATTATCGTTTCGCTGATCGGGACTTTCGCTTTCATGTCGTTGGCCGGGTTCAGTATCAACCTCATCACGCTGTTCGCCTTGGTGCTCGTGATCGGGACCGTGGTGGACGACGCCATTATCGTCGTCGAAGCGGTTCAGGCGCGGTTCGACGTGGGGTATCGGTCTTCTTATATGGCCAGCATCGACGCCATGAAGGGGATCAGCGGGGCGGTCATCACCTCGTCGCTGGTCTTCATGGCGGTGTTTATCCCCGTGTCGTTCATGACCGGGACTTCGGGGACTTTCTATACCCAGTTCGGGTTGACCATGGCGGTGGCTGTGGGGATCTCGGCCGTCAATGCTTTGACGTTGAGTCCGGCGTTGTGTGCGCTGCTGCTCAAACCTTACCTGAACGAGGACGGAACGCAGAAGAAAAACTTCGCCGCGCGGTTCCGGAAGACCTTCAACACGGCTTTCGATACGATCAGCGAGAAGTACAAGAAGATCGTGCTGGCGTTCGTGAAGCATAAGTGGCTGACTTGGGGGCTGTTGGTTTGTTCGGTGGTGGCACTCGTGTTCCTGATGCGGTCGACGAAGACCAGTCTCGTGCCGCAGGAGGACCAGGGGACCATTATGGTGAACGTGAGTGTGGCTCCGGGGAGCTCGCTCAATACCACGGACCGGGTGATGCAGGAGATCGAAGCCCGGTTGCAGCCGATTCCGCAGATCCAGAACATGCAGGTCGTGTCGGGTTACGGGCTGATATCGGGCCAGGGGAGTGCGTTCGGGATGGTGATCGTGCGGCTCAAGCCGTGGGACGAACGGCCGGAACCGACGGATGCGGTGGATGCGGTGATCGGACAGATCTATGCCCGGACCGCGGATATCAAGGATGCGCAGATCTTCGCCATGTCGCCGGGGATGATCCCGGGGTACGGGACCGGGAACTCGCTCGACATCCAGATGCAGGACAAGACCGGCGGGGATATCAATGCCTTCTTCGGCGTGGTGCAGCAGTTTCTGGGGGCACTCAACCAGCGGCCGGAGATCGCGATGGCTTACTCGACTTTCGACGTGCGCTATCCGCAGTGGATGGTGGATGTCGACGCCGCGAAGTGCAAACGGGCGGGGATTACGCCGAATGCCGTGCTGAGTACGTTGGCGGGGTATTACGGGGGGCAGTATGTCTCGAACATCAACCGCTTCTCGCGGGTGTACCGGGTCATGAGCCAGGCCGATCCGGAACACCGACTCGATGAGACTTCGCTCAATAATGTTTTTGTGCGGATGGCCAATGGCGAGATGGCCCCGCTGTCGCAGTTCGTGACGCTGACCCGGGTGTACGGGGCCGAGACCTTGAGCCGGTTCAACATGTACAACTCGATCGCCGTGAGCGCCATGCCGGCCGAAGGATACAGTACGGGGGATGCCATTCGGGCGGTCGAGGAGACGGCTGCGGCGGCGCTGCCCATCGGCTACGGGTACGACTTCGGCGGTATCACCCGCGAGGAGAGCCAGCAGAGCGGACAGACCGGGATCATCTTCGGGATCTGCTTCCTGATGGTCTACCTCATTCTGTGCGCACTGTACGAGAGCTTCGTCATTCCGTTTGCGGTCTTGCTCTCGGTGCCGTGCGGCTTGATGGGGACCTTCCTGTTTGCCAAGATTATGGGCTTGGAGAACAACATCTACTTGCAGACCGGGCTTATCATGCTGATCGGGCTGATCGCCAAGACGGCCATCCTGCTCACGGAGTACGCCACCGAACGGCGGCAGGCCGGCATGAGCCTGATCGCAGCGGCGGTGAGTGCGGCCAAGGCGCGTCTGCGGCCGATCTTGATGACCGCCCTGACGATGATCTTCGGGATGTTGCCGCTGATGGCCGCTACGGGCGTCGGGGCAAACGGGAACCGGTCGTTGGGGAGCGGTGTCGTCGGGGGGATGGTGATCGGTACGCTGGCGATGCTCTTCGTGGTGCCGTCGCTGTTCATCGCCTTCCAGTGGCTGCAGGAGAAAATCAAGCCCCTGCAGACCGAACCCACCGAGGACTGGGAAATCCAGGAGGAGATGAAGCGCACGGACGAGGAGCTGCGTGAGGCCGGAATCGACACCGGTAAGTAGAGAGAGTTACACACACCATCACATTTGTAGAGAGAAGAGAGATGTATATGAAGAAAATCATCGTGCTGTCGGCCGCCGGTCTGATGCTGAGCGGCTGCGGCATCTACACGAAATACAAGCCGGCGACGGAGGTTCCGCAGGGGCTGTACGGCGATGCCGTGGAGGAGACGACGGCCGTCGCTCAGGTGCGGCAGGATACGGCCGATTACTTCGGCAATCTGTCGTGGCGAACGGTCTTTACGGATCCGTATTTGCAGGAGCTGATCGACTCGGCGCTGGTGCGGAACACCGACCTGCAGACCGCACAGCTCAAGGTGAAGGAAGCCGAAGCGGCGTTGATGTCGGCGCGGTTGTCGTACCTGCCGTCGTTCAACTTCACGCCTCAGGGGACCTTGAGCAGCTTCGACGGGTCGCCGGTCTCGAAGACCTATTCGATTCCGGTGCAGGCCGGTTGGGAGATCGATATTTTCGGTAAGCTGACCAATGCCAAACGGCAGGCCCGTGTGGGAGTCGAGCTGACGGAGGCTTCGGCCCAGGCGGTTCGGACGCAAATTGTGGCGGGGGTGGCGAATACCTATTACACGCTCTTGATGCTGGACGCGCAGCGGACGATCGCCGTCGAGACGGAAGCCGCTTGGAAGGCGAGTGTCGAGACGATGCGGGCCATGAAACAGGCCGGGATGGTGACCGAGGCGGCGCTGGCACAGACCGAGGCTAATTATTATAGCGTTCGGACGCAGGTCTTGGGGCTGAAAGAGCAGATCAATACGGTTCAGAATTCGTTGTGCCTGCTGTTGGCCGATGTGCCGCATCGGATCGAGCGTGGTGAACTGGCGGGGCAGCAGCTGCCGGCGGATTTCTCGGTGGGGATTCCGCTCCAGGTGCTCTCGAATCGGCCGGACGTCAGGGCGGCGGAACTCTCCTTGGCGCGGAGCTTCTATGGGACCAATGCGGCTCGGGCGGCTTTCTACCCGACCATTACGCTGGGCGGGAGCGCCGGGTGGACCAACAGCGCGGGAGCGATGATCGTCAATCCGGGCAAGTTCCTGTGGTCGGCCGTGGCGTCGTTGACCCAGCCGCTGTTCAACCGGGCGGCCAATATCGCGCAGTTGCGGATCGCGAAGGCACAGCAGGAGGAAGCGCAGCTGGCTTTCCACCAGACGTTGCTCGAGGCCGGGGTCGAGGTGAACGAGGCCTTGGACGCTTACCAGACGGCACGGGAGAAGACCTCGCTGTATGAAAAGCAGGTGGAGGCGTTGGAGACGGCTGTGCGGAGTACGCAACTGCTGATGAAGCACGGGAGTACGACCTACCTGGAGGTGCTCACGGCTCAGCAGACGCTCTTGAGCGCGCAGTTGAACCAGGTGGCGAATCGTTTCACGGAGATTCAGAGTGTGATTACGCTCTATCGGGCGTTGGGCGGCGGACGGATGTAGAGACCTTACTATTGCTCGCAACCGTGCTGGAACCGTACTTTTTACCTTCGGTTTCCTCGCTTTACTTCGGTATAATGTGTAAACAGTTTTTTAGCGACAGGAGGGTACTGTTCTCTTTGTGAACAAAGAGAACCAGAAAAACTTTCGGGAATGCTGTCGCATTCCATGGGCTGCCGTAGTCAAGAGCCTTGGAGCCTTTTCTTTGGGCCGGGGATTTCTCGGCGGGCGCGGGTTATCCTCGAAAAGAATTGCGCCCGCCGGAAACCCTGGCCCAACAAAGTGGTTCAAAGCATTAGCTTGCGGAGCTTAAGGCGTAGCGTATGCTATCTCAAAAGTTTTTGGTGCCGCTTTTTCCAAAAAGCGGCAGTCCCGGCACGTAGCCAAACACGGGTTGCAAACTACCAAAAGCAAAACGAGAGTAAGCGAAGTTAAAGAGAACAGTACCCTCCAGTTGCCTAAGACCGTTTGCGGACTAATGGGTGGTTAATTACAATGGAAAAGAGAAGCGCCTCGGCGGTTTTTCCTGGCTTAGGAAAAAACCGCCGAGGCGCTTGTTTCTGTTACGGTGGGCCCAGAGGGGCATGATCCCACGACCTTCGGATTATGAGTCCGCTGCTCTGACCAACTGAGCTATGGGCCCCTTTTTCTCTTGTGCGCAAGCGCGTTACGCCTTTGCATCGAGAAAACTCGTGTGCACAAAAATATACTTTTCGGGGCGAAAAACCAAATCCCTTGCCGGTTGCGGTTACTTTATTGCAGCCTCTTTCCGGAAGTTTTTGTTGTCGGCCTGTTGCCAAGCCCCCGGCCCCGGGGTGCCGCTCGGCACTCGAAGGCTGGGTTTTTCGTGGCAAATTTTTCTTCCGTCAGGCCAATAAAACGCCCTATGGGCGCGCCTCCGCGGCGTAAGCGGGGCCTGCGCGGCCTGAGCGCAGTTTCTGCTTGTCGGGATAGCTCGACCCGCGCGCCGCGCCTTAAGAGGGAAATACCCCGTTTCAACGAAGAGTTGAAACGAGTGAATTTCCCCAGGCGCGCGGACAATGTCAATTGCCCCGGCCCCGGGCAACCGCTATTGTGAGTCCGGAAGGTTGACGGAGGTCGGTTGCAGCGGCTACGGCTGGGCGCTGACAATCCACAGCGACAACGCCCATAGCCTGAATTTCAACGAAGGGGGCTTCAATCCCAACGGATATTATCGCCGTGCGTACGGTCTTCCGTTGCGTTGCCTCCAGGAACACCCAGAGGGTGTCTTACTGGCCATCCGGCGGAGAAATTCGTCCTCGGGCGCGCCCCCCCGGCGCCCGCCTGCGGCGTTCGCTGCGCTCCGAGGCCGCGCGATGCAAAGCATCGCGATAAGCTCAGCCCAAAGTTCGTCCGAGATCTCACTATGACGGCCGACGCCACCCCACGCGGCGCGAGGTGCCGCTCGGCACACGAAAACTGGAGCTTGTTCTGCAAAGGCCGCTGGCGGCAACTTGTTGGTAGCTAAAAACCACCCCGACCCAAAAAACGGCCTCAGACCGCGCGCCTGGGCCGAGATCTCGCCATGGCGGCCGCCGCTACCCCCCGCGGCAGGCCGCAATACGCCGCTCTACGCGACGAGATTGCGCCTTTCGCTAGCGGCGACCGAGAGCCTACTCAGCCACCCGGCTCCGCTCAACGGGCATTGACCGCGCGCCAGCGAAATCTTATTCAAACGCAGAACATGCGTTTGAACGATTTCGCACTTAAGGCGTGGCGCGCGCACCCACAGGGTGTTCTACTGGCCTGCCGGGTGCAAACTTCTTCGACTGCCCTCAAACTGCGCAGCCCCCTAACTAAGGCAGAGAGAACCCCAACAAAACACCCAACGGGTGCGCCGCGGAGGCGGTGCCTCCCGGCACTCGGTATTGGCCATCCGGCGGAGAAAAATGGTCTTTGTCCACCAGCGCGCGGGGCTGGAGAGGACTGCTCTGCGCGGGCGGCGGACGTAAAGGGCGAAACTAAACAGAAAAAACCACAGCAAAAGCCCCAACGGGGCCCCGGCGGGACGGGCGATACTTGCGTATCGCATGGGCCATTCGGCAGAGCCCCCCCCTGCCAGAAACGTCCATCCCCGAGGCGCTACTCGCCGGCGTACAGCCGATCCAACTGACCCTGGATTTTCTCGCTCAGAATGTACTCGTCGTACTCCATGTACTTGTCCACCATCCCGTTCGGCGTGATTTCGATGATCCGGTTGGCCACCGTCTCGATGAACTCGTGGTCGTGCGAAGTCATCAGCACGATCCCCGGAAACGATACCAACGAGTTGTTGAAAGCCTGGATCGACTCCAGGTCCAGGTGGTTGGTCGGCGAGTCGAGTACCAGCGTATTCGGGTTCTCGATCATCATCCGGGCAATCATGCACCGCATCTTTTCGCCCCCCGACAATACGCTCACCTTTTTATAGACCTCCTCGCCGCTGAAGAGCATTTTGCCCAGATACCCCCGCAGAAAGAGTTCGCTGGTATCGGTCGAGTACTGGGCCAGCCAGTCGATGATCGAGAGGTCGGAGTTGAAAAAGGCCGTGTTATTGACCGGCAGGTAGGCCGATTTGATGGTCACCCCCCACTCGACCAGCCCGGATTCCGGCTGGAGGTTGCCGGTGATGCACTCCAACAGAGCCGTCACCGCCCGCGGTTCGCGCGACAGAAAAACCACCTTGTCGCCCTTTTCGATCGTGAACGACAGGTCGCGGAACAACGTCTCGCCCTCCGGCGTCGAGTAGCTCAGCCCGTCCACCGCCAAAATCTTGGTTCCCGGCTCGCGCTCCGGCTGGAAAATGATACCCGGATACTTCCGCATCGAAGGCTTGATCTCCTCTATCGTGAGTTTCTCGAGCATCTTCTTGCGCGAAGTGGTCTGCTTCGACTTGGCCACGTTGGCCGAAAAGCGCTGGATGAACTCCATGAGTTCCTTTTTCTTCTCCTCGGCTTTTTTGTTCTGCTGGGCCTGCTGGCGAGCGGCCAACTGGCTCGACTGGTACCAGAAACTGTAGTTCCCGGCAAAGAGGTTGATATCGCTGTAATCGATGTCGATCGTATGGGTGCTCACGGCGTCCAGAAAGTGCCGGTCGTGCGACACCACCAGGACCGTGTTCTCGTAGTTCGACAGGTAGTTTTCCAACCACATGATCGTATTGACGTCCAAGTCGTTGGTCGGTTCGTCGAGCAGCAGGTTGTCCGGCTTGCCGAACAACGCCTGCGCCAGCAGGACCCGCACCTTCTCCTTGGCATTCAACTCGCCCATCAGCGAATAGTGCAACGACTCTTTGATTCCCAGCCCGCTGAGCAGCTCGGCAGCATCGCTCTCGGCATTCCACCCCTCCATCTCGGCGAACTTCTCCTCCAGCTCCGCCGCCCGAATTCCGTCCTCGTCCGAGAAGTCCTCCTTGGCATAAATCTCGTTCTTGGCCTGCATGATCTCCCACAGCGGCTGGTGACCCATCAGGACGGTGTCCAATACCGTGTGCCGGTCGAACTCGAAGTGGTCCTGCTTCAACACCGACAGCCTCTCGCCCGGACCGAAAGAAACGCTCCCCCGCGTGGGGTCCACCTCGCCGGCCAAAACCCGCAAAAAAGTAGACTTACCGGCGCCGTTCGCGCCGATCACCCCGTAACAGTTCCCCGGCGTGAACTTCAAATTCACGTCCTTGAACAACACCCGCTTCCCAAATTGTACTTCTAAATTAGATACCGTTATCATTATGTTTTAATTTGTGTATAGCTCTGTTGGAGTCGAGCCGGAACAGTTCTCTGTAACTTCGCTATACTCGTTTTGCTTTCGGTAATTTGAAAACCGGTCTTTGGCTACGAGCCGGGACTGCCGCTTTTTGAAAAAAGCGGCACCAAAAACTTTTGAGCTAGCATA
>CAJTNK010000025.1 GCA_910577885.1 uncultured Rikenella sp. | reverse complement strand
GGCCGCCTACTAAGGTCGAGAGAACCCCGACAAAAGCCCCAACGGGGCCTCGCGGCGAGCGGGCGATGCTGCGCATCGCTGGGGCCAATCCGGCAGCAAAAACCGGCTCCCTCCGCAGGCCAAAAACAAGGCTGAGAAACCCACCCGAAACCCACAAATCCGCCCCGGGAAACAGCCTGCCGAAAACCTCAACAGGCCGGGCATTTCCGGCCCGGCCTGTCAAAGAAAAAACCGACGGTCCAAACGTCTACTTCTGCCGACCCAGCCGCCACTCGAAACGCCCCGACTCATCGGTCAAAATCAGCGAATCGGCATCCAACCGTTCGATCGTCAACGTATCCTCCACCGAGATCGTCTGCCCGTTTCCGATGCTCTCGCCCGTCAGGACCAGCGTCCGGTCGTCCGGCTGGCTCCAACCCTGAAACACCAGCGTCGCCATGCCGATCGACTCCGCCGACCCGTCCGCATTCAGTCGAACACCCTGCACCTGAGTCGAGTCGATCGGATTCGGTTCCACCCATGCCCCCTCGATCGAGGCGGTCGACCCGGTCGACGAACCGCAAGCCACGAACAACACCGTCGAAACGGCCACAGCCGCCAGCAAGAAAATCGTTTTCTTCATAGTCTCTGTTCTTTTTTGTTTGATTGAACCTGCCGTAAATATAACGAAAAAAAACGGCTCGGCAACCCCCGATGACGACGCTTTTCGCCCCAATTCCACCCGCACGTGCGGAGATCCCCCGAAAAAAGAGTACATTTACTACCTGAAAAACAAGAAACGCTTTTTCACCGTTCGTATGAAACCTTATATCCTGTGCGGCCTGACCGCGTTGAGCCTGGCGGCGGCGAGCTGCCGAAGCACCACTATGAACATCAGAACGAAACCTTATCCGATTGCGCGGATCGACACCACCGTGCAGGACAACTACCACGGAACCACGGTCCGAGATCCGTACCGTTGGCTGGAGGACGACCGCTCGGCCGAGACGGCCGCGTGGGTCGCCGCCGAGAATGACGTCACACAGGACTACCTCGCGCAGATCCCCTTCCGCGACCGGATCAAGGAGCGGCTGACACAGCTGTATGACTACCCGAAAGAGGGGACCCCGTTTCGCGTGGGAGAATACTACTTCTTTTATAAGAACGACGGACTGCAGAACCAAAGCGTGCTCTACTACCAGAAGGGGCCGGAGGGAGAACCGACCGTTTTTCTGGACCCGAACACCTTGTCCGACAACGGGACCGCGGCGCTGAACTCCGTCACCTTCTCGCAGGACGACCGGTATGCCGCTTACTCGGTGGCCCGGTCGGGATCGGACTGGGTCGAGATCTGCGTCATGGAGGTCGAGACGCGGCGACAGCTCGCCGACACCATCCGATGGGTGAAATTCAGCGGCGCCAGCTGGGCCAAAGAGGGGTTCTACTATAGCCGGTACGATGCGCCGGCGGAGGAAGAGAGCGCTTACTCGGCCAAGAACGAGTCCCAGAAAGTCTACTTCCACCGCCTCGGAACTTCGCAGGACCAGGACCGACTGATCTATGAAGATAAAGCCCATCCGCTGCGCTACTTCTCGGGCTTCGAGAGCGACGACAACCGGTGGCTCTTCATCGTGGGGTCCGAGGGGACCAGCGGCACGGAAATCCTGTATAAAAGCACCGCCGAGCCGAACGGCGGCCGTTTCAGGACCTTGTTCCGGGGGTTTGCGAACGACTACTCGGTGATCGACTGCGTGGGGGATACGGCCTACGTGCTGACCAACGACGGAGCGCCGAACTTCCGGCTGGCGGCGGTCGACCTCACGGCCGCGGATCCGGCGGCCACCTTGCGGAACGTCATTCCGGAGTCGGACCACCTGCTCGAATGGGCCAGGACGGCCGGGGGCGTGATCTTCGCCGGGTACCTGAAAGATGCTTCGAGCCGGGTCTATCAGTACTCGATGGAGGGACGGCTCGTGCGCGAGATCGAGCTCCCCGGGATCGGAACCGCCGGCGGATTCGGCGGCGAGGCTGAGGATACGGAGGTGTTCTACGGCTTCAGCAGCTTCAACATGCCGCCGACGTCGTACCGCTACTCGATCGCCGACGGCACTTCGACCTTGTACCACCGCACGCAGGTGAGTTTCGACGTCTCGGCCTTTACCGTCGAACAGCTCTTCTACCCGTCGAAAGACGGCACCCGGGTGCCGATGTTCCTGGTCTACAAGAAAGGGCTCGTACGCGACGGATCGAATCCGGTCTACCTCTACGCCTACGGCGGGTTCAACATCAGCCGCACGCCGGGTTTCTCGGCCTCGAACATCCTGCTGCTCGAGCAGGGGGGGATTTATGCGTTGGCCAACATCCGCGGCGGCGGCGAATACGGCGAAGCATGGCACCGGGCCGGGATGCTGGACAAAAAACAGAACGTCTTCGACGACTTTATCGCTGCGGCCGAGTACCTCATCGCCGAGAAATACACCTCGCCCGAGCGGCTGGCCATTGCCGGCGGGTCGAACGGCGGGTTGCTGGTGGGGGCGTGTCTGACCCAGCGGCCGGACCTCTACTGCGCCACCTTCCCGATGGTGGGGGTGCTGGACATGCTGCGCTACCACCGGTTCACGATCGGATGGGGATGGGTCGTCGAGTACGGATCGGCCGATAACGCAGCCGACTTCCCGTACTTATACAAATACTCACCGCTGCACAATATTAAGCCGGGGACGTGCTATCCGGCGACGATGATCCTGACGGCCGACCACGACGACCGCGTCGTTCCGGCCCACTCGTTCAAGTTCGGCGCCACGCTCCAGGCGGCTCAGACCGCCGCCGGGTGCGACCGGCCGATCCTGCTGCGGGTCGAGTCCGAGGCGGGGCATGGCGCGGGGAAACCCATCTCGAAATCCATCCAGGAACAGGCCGACATCTGGTCGTTCTTCCTCTGGAACGCGGGAATCCGGGAGTTGAAATAGAACCACAAAACTTTGGCTGCCCCCCCTCGCCCGGCGGAAAGGCCGATCCCCCTAAATACCATACGGACACTATCATGTACATAGCGATAACAGGCAACATCGGCAGCGGGAAAAGCTACCTCACCGAGCTGCTCAGCCGGCGGCTCGGATGGGAGGCCCAGTACGAGGAGTCGGAAAACCCGTATATCGGCGACTTTTATGACAACATGAAGCGGTGGGCTTTCAACCTGCAGGTCTACTTCCTCGGGAAGCGGCAGCGGCAGATCGACGGCATCGCCGCGCGGAGCGACACGGACTCACACGTGGTGGTGGACCGCACGATCTACGAAGACGCGCAGGTGTTCGCCACCCACCTCCACCATGTCGGACTCCTCGCCTCGCGCGACTACACGACCTACATGCAGCTCTACGAATTCACGGCCGCCAATCTCCTCCGACCGGCTTTGCTGGTCTACCTGCGGGCGTCGGTGCCGACGCTCATCAGCCAGATCCAACGCCGGGGGAGGGTCTACGAAGCGTCGATCGACGGGGCGTATCTCGAGGGGCTCAACCGGCTGTACGAAGCGTGGGTCGAGGCGTATGACGGGCCGAAACTGGTGGTGGACGTCGACCGAGAGGACTTTGTGACCGATCCGGCGGCGCGGGAGGCGATCCTGGCGCGGATCGAACAGCAGATCGGAACGCGATGAGGGCTGCGAGAGAGTCGAAAAACGGATATGTGCCGCTTCCGGCGGCTTTCGTCGAACGGGTCGGACGGGAGGTGCCGGGGCTGGTCGAAGCGCTCGACGGGACGGAACCCCCGGTGAGCGTGCGGTTCAACCCGGCGAAGCCGTACACGATGCCGGCAGACGATACCGACGGCCAGGTGGCTTGGGCGGAAGTCGGCGAAACGGCCTATCTCGCTCGTCGACCGGTCTTTACGACCGACCCGGCGTTTCACGGCGGGGCCTACTACGTGCAGGAAGCGGGGTCGATGTTCGTGGGGTGGCTGTTGCGACGGTGTCGCGACGCCGGACTGCTGGAGGCTGACGGCAAGGGGCTCCGGGTGCTGGATCTCTGCGCCGCGCCGGGCGGAAAAACAACTCACCTGGCTTCGATCGTCGCACCGTGGGGCGGGATTGTCATAGCCAACGAAGTCATCCGCCCGCGCGCCAAGACGCTGGCCGAGAATGTCCAAAAATGGGGGACGGATCATGTCGCCGTGGTGTCGAACGACCCGGCGGAGTTCGGCGAACAGCTGCCGGACTTTTTCGACCTCGTGGTGATCGACGCCCCGTGTTCCGGCGAGGGGATGTTCCGCAAGGACTTCGGCGCACGCGCCGAGTGGTCGCCCGAGAACGTGCTGCTCTGCGCGGCGCGACAACGACGCATCGTGAGCGACGCGTGGGCAACGCTGCGGCCGGGAGGTATCCTGATCTACAGCACGTGCACGTTCAACACGGTGGAAAACGAGGAGAATGTCCGATGGGTGGCGGAACGGTTGGGAGGCGAAGTGCTGACATTCGACCACTTGCCGGAAGGGATCGTGCCGGGCAAAAATGCCGATGGACCGGCCTTCGGCTGGCACTTTTATCCGCATCGGGTGCGGAGCGAGGGATTTTTCGCGGCGGCGATTCGGAAAACAGCGGCATTCTCGTCACTCGCGGCCTCCTCGGCTTCGAAGACCACGAACTCCGGGAAAAAACGGGGCGCAACAAACAGCGGACTGAATCCGCTATCTGCCAATGAGTTGCGCGAAGTGCGACGTTGGGTCTCCACCGAAGCGCTACCGGCTGCCGGGCTCGAACACTTCGTCACGGGCGGCGACGGCTCTGTCTACGGCTTCTCGACGGCCTTGCACGAGGCGGTGACCACCCTCCTCAGCGGCCGTTTCGCCCTGCTCTACTCCGGGGTCCAACTCGGCGAGCTGATTCGCGGCTCCCTCAAACCAGCCCATGCGCTGGCCCTCTACCCCGGACTCAACCGACAGGCGATCCCGGTCACCGAACTCTCCGAAACCGAGGCCCTCGAGTACCTCCGAAAAGGCTCCTCCACCACGCTACTCCCACCCGACCGCTTGGCCGAAGGACTCAACCTCGTTACCTTCCAGCAAATCCCCCTCGGATGGGTCAAACGAATCGGACGACGCTACAACAACCTATACCCGCCCGCCTGGAGAATCCTACACTACTAATAATAAAAACAACTCTGTTTTTTCTGAAACCATTCATTGGCGACGGGAGGGTACTGTCCCTTTCTTGAAAGAAAGGGACCCAAAGAACTTTCAGATAGCATACGCTACGCCTTAGGCTCCGCAGTCCTCAGGTTTTGGGCGGGGGTTCTTTTAGGCGCGCAGAGGCTGTAACAACCTTATTGCGCGCCCAAAAAGAATCCCCGCCCAAACACAGGCTGACACGGCCAAAGCATCCCAACGGGATGCGTAAGCATCCTCGAAAGTTTTTCTGGTTCTCACTAACTGCGCTGCGCTTGTTTTGCCTACGGCTTCCTCGTGCTACCTCGGCATAGCCCGTAAACGGTCTCTGCGCTCGGAACGCCACTCGGTTCCTCCTCGCCGCTCGGCAGAGCGGGCAAGCCCGCTCTGCTCTCGCTGGCAGCGTCGGTTGTGAACAAAAAGAACAGTTCCCGCTCGTAGCTAAAGCATGCTTACAGAAACAGAGGTGGTTTTTAATTTTTAGCCGTAGCTATCGCTACGGCCGCAGCGAAGTCCGGATCGTTTTCCGCGTGGATCACCCGGTAGTAGGCTGTCGTGTCCCAGAGGCGTTGGGCGATCAGGGCTTTGATTTGCGTCGCGATCAGCGAGCGCGAGCGTTCCATTCCCGCCTCGTCATACGGCACCCCGCGCAACGCAGCCAACGACACCAGACGTTCGTTCATCTCCGGCGTCAGCGCGAAGTCACGGGCAAAGGTCTCGAAATCCGGATACTTTTCGCGGTACTCGGTGCGGTGTCGGTCGAGCTCCGTGACCGCAAACTCCAGCAACACCCCGTGGCGCACCAGGCCGCTCCAGTAATCGGAATAATACGTCGTGTCGAGCGGTACCGGGACATCGGGCGTGATACCTCCCCCGCCGTAAACCGTGCGCCCCTTGACGAGCGTCCGGTAACGCTGCGTCGAATCGACCGCCGGACCGGCACCGCCGGTCAGCTCGCCCGAGTTGTAGCGTTCCGCCATGTCGCTATAGTAACCCGTCAGGTCCCCCTGCCGGTAAGGCCGCTGAATGGACCGTCCCGAAGGGGTGTAATAGTGGGCCACCGTCAGGCGAACGGCCGAACCGTCGTTGAGCGGCACCTGCTGCTGGACGAGCCCTTTGCCGAAGGTGCGACGACCGACGATCGTCGCCCGGTCCCAGTCCTGCATGGCTCCGGCCACGATCTCCGAAGCCGAGGCCGAACTCTCGTCCACCAGCACGACGAGCCGACCGGTGGCAAAGAGCGGCGGAATGATCGTCTGCGGCGGGGTGTGAATCTCCTGCCGCGGCATGTTGAGACCCTCGGTGTAGACCACCAGGCTGCCCGGACGGAGGAAATTGCCGGCCACCCGGATCGACTGGTCGAGCAACCCGCCGCCGTTGCCGCGCAGGTCCAACACCAGCGACGTGATGCCGGACAACTCCGAAAGGGCCTCCTTCAACTCGTCGTTGGTGGTGGTCATAAAGCGGTTCAACTTGATGTAACCGGTCTTGGGATCGATCCGATAGGCGGCATCCAGGCTGTGCATCGGGATCTTGTCCCGCACGATGCTGAACGACAGCGTATCGGAGACGCCCGGACGCACCACACGCAGCTCGGCCCGCGTCCCCTTGGCTCCGCGCAGAAAGGTCGGCACCTCCATCAGCCGCACGCCGGTACGCAACTTCCCGTCGACCCGCACGATCCGGTCGCCGGACTGCAGACCCGCACGCTCGGAAGGCCCTCCCGGAACGGTGTTCACCACCACGATCGTGTCACGCAGGACGTTGAACTCGATCCCGATTCCCTCGAAATTCCCGGCAATCTCCTGTTCCTCGGTCTTCAGCTCCTCGGGCGTGAAATAGCTCGAATGGGGGTCGAGCTTCCCGAGCATCTCGGTGATCGCCCCTTCGACCAGCCGCGGCAGGTCGACCGTATCGACATATCCCTTCGAAATCAGGTACATCACCTGATTCATCTTCTGAAACTGAGCGGCCTGGTCGGCCGTGAGCTGTTGGGCACGGGCCGCACCGCCGCCCCAACACACGACGCCCCACAACAGGGCGACGCCGAACAGAAAGGCGGTTTGAATTCTTCGGTTTTGCATCTCGGTCTATGGAAAAAAGTTAGGTGTTTCCTCTCGCCTGGTACAAAAAAGATGCCGGAACGATACGACGCGTCGTATCGTTCCGGCTTTTTGAGGTCGTGTTCGCCGCCCCCTCACCCCCTCGGCACGCAGACAGGACTCGCGCCCCAGCCGCTATCCCGAAGCTCGCAAAGCGCCGACGAACCCAACGCAAACACTATTTAACCGTTTTGATAATCTCGGCAAACGCCGTCGGATGGTTCATGGCCAAATCAGCCAACACCTTGCGATTCAGTGCAATCCCTTTGGCATTGACTTTGCCCATGAATTCCGAATAGGTCATCCCGTTGGCCCGAACGGCAGCGTTGATACGCTGGATCCACAGCCCGCGGAAGTTCCGTTTTTTGTTTTTGCGATCCCGATAGGCATAGGTCAACCCTTTTTCTACCGTGTTTTTCGCTACGGTCCATACGTTCGAGCGCGAACCGAAGTTCCCTTTGGCGAGCTTGAGGACCTTTTTGCGGCGCGCACGACTGGCAACCGCGTTGACACTTCTTGGCATAACGATGCGTTTTTCGACCGGCCGGCGACCTGCACCCCGTTCTGCGCACGATCAAGGCGAAGAGCGGGATACGGATGCTTGACGGACAAAAATCCGCCGGACGCGATCTTGGTTTGAAATAAAAAGTAACGGGGGTTTTTCTCCGGATTTTATTTGACGAGGCCCCCCGGAACACACCCCCGGTGTGCTTACCGGCCTCTCAACGACGTCGCGACACGAGCGCACGATGCGCACGGCACAACAAAACATGGACTGGCAAACTACTTCACCAACATCAGCTTCACAGCCGGTGTGTCAATAGCGCTCATCGTCCCCGTGTGGGTCAAATTACGCTTCTGCTTCGTCGTTTTTTTCGTGAGGATGTGGTTCTTGAAAGCGTGCTTCCTCTTCACTTTGCCGGTGCCGGTCAGCGTGAAACGCTTCTTCGCGGCAGCGACGGTCTTCATTTTCGGCATAGTCGAAAGTATTTAATTGGTTAATAGTGTTTCTCTTAACTTTTTTGTCTCTTTAACCGGAGGGTACTGTACCTTTTCTGAAGAAAAGGTACCCAAAAGACTTCCGAGGATGCTTGCGCATCCTAACTCTATCTCGGTACAGTGTCTGCCCGTTTCATTGGGGGTGATCTTTTTTGCGGGCGCGTGGAGCGTTCAAAACCTTATCGCGCCCGTCAAAAAAGTGTCACCCCCAATCCACACGGAGAACCTTGTGACCCGAATGGATTTAAAGTGCGAAGCACTTTCGAAAGTTTTTTTGGTTCTTTTTGTTCACAAAAAGAACAGTTCCGTACGGTCATCAAAGAACAAAAAAGATCAAAGTAAAAATACGATTCAGCAAATGAATCGTTTACTTTTTGACCTTCGGTGCGAGCATGATGCTCATTCGTTTCCCCTCGAGTTTAGGCATCTGTTCCACCTTGGCCCACTCTTCGAGGTCCTGCGTAAAGCGGAGCAGGAGGATTTCCCCCTGGTCCTTGAACACAATCTGCCGACCACGGAAGAATACATAAGCCTTCACCTTAGCCCCCTCTTTGAGGAAGTTTTCGGCGTGTTTGAGTTTAAAATTATAGTCGTGATCGTCCGTCTGCGGTCCGAACCGGATCTCTTTCACGACGACCTTAACGGCCTTAGCCTTAATCTCTTTGGCCTTTTTCTTCTGTTGATAGAGGAACTTTTGGTAGTCGATAATGCGACACACCGGCGGCTCAGCCTTTGGTGAGATTTCGACCAGGTCGAGCTCCTGTTCCTGGGCCATGCGCAACGCTTCCTGCAGCGAATAGACATCCTGCCGGGCGATATTTTCCCCCACTAACCGAACCTGCGGTGCGGTGATTTCCCGGTTGATCCGGTGCGGGTTTTCTTTCTGTACGCGGCCGCGGAACGGCGGGCGCGACGGTCTGGGACGCGGTGGTAGTGCTATAGTTTTGTCCTCCTTAGTGTGTTTTGGTTCTGGGTGGTGCGACTCCGCAAAAAGCGTGCCGCGTTACAAATTATCCGCAATCGGCCGAATCTCCTCCGCCACCCGAGCGGCCACCATCTCGGTGAACGCCGCCAAGGTCATCGCCCCCCGGTCCCGGCCCTCGCCCTGCATCCGAACGGTGACGGTCTCGTCCTGTTGTTCCTGTTCGCCGACGATGAGCAGAATGGGCACTTTGGCCAGCTCATTATCGCGGATTTTCCGACCGATTTTCTCGTCGCGGTCATCGACGCGGGTGCGAATATCGCAATTATTCAGCAATTTAGCAACTTTTTTAGCATACTCGTTGTACTTTTCGCTGATCGGCAGTACAACGGCCTGATCCGGCGTGAGCCACAGCGGGAACTTCCCGCCGGTATGTTCCAGCAGCACGGCTACGAACCGTTCCATCGAACCGAACGGCGCCCGGTGGATCATGATCGGGCGATGTTCCTTGTCATCCGACCCTTTGTAGGTCAGGTCGAACCGTTCCGGCAAGTTGTAATCCACCTGGATGGTCCCCAGCTGCCACTTCCGCCCCAAAGCGTCCTTGACCATGAAGTCGAGTTTCGGCCCATAAAACGCCGCCTCGCCCGTCTCCACAATGGTCTCCAGCCCCTTCTCCGCCGCCGCTTCGATAATCGCGGTCTCGGCCTTATGCCAGTTCTCGTCCGTGCCGATATATTTCTCCCGGTTCTCCGGATCACGCAGCGAAACCTGTGCCGTAAAATCCTTGAAATCCAAGGTCTTGAAAATATACAGCACGATATCGATCACCTTCTTGAACTCCTCCTTGAGCTGATCCGGACGGCAGAACAGGTGGGCATCGTCCTGCGTAAACCCGCGCACACGGGTCAACCCGTGCAGCTCCCCGCTCATCTCATACCGATAAACCGTCCCGAACTCCGCCAGCCGCACCGGCAGATCCTTATACGACCTGGGTTTGCTGCGATAGATCTCGCAATGGTGCGGGCAGTTCATCGGTTTGAGCAAAAACTCTTCGTTCTCGTCCGGCGTATGAATCGGCTGAAACGAGTCCTTCCCGTACTTGGCATAATGCCCCGAAGTGACATACAGGTCCTTCATCCCGATATGCGGCGTAATCACCTGCTCATACCCATACTGTTTCTGGACCCCCTTGAGGAAATTCTCGAGCCGCTCGCGCAAAGCCGCCCCCTTCGGCAGCCACAGCGGCAGCCCCTGCCCCACCCGCGGGGAGAAAGTAAACAGCTCCAACTCTTTCCCCAGCTTCCGGTGGTCACGTTTCTTGGCCTCCTCGACCAGCGCCAAATACTCGTCCAGCATCGACTTCTTCGGAAAACTGATCCCGTAAATCCGGGTCAGCATCTTCCGCTTCTCATCCCCCCGCCAATAGGCCCCCGCCACAGCAGTCAGCTTCACGGCCTTGATCGGCGCGGTATTCGGAATATGCGGCCCCCGGCACAAGTCCGTATACGAGCCATTGGTGTAGAACGTAATGGTCCCGTCGGTCAAATCCCCGATCAGTTCGCACTTATACTCGTCTCCCTTCTTCGAGTAAGTCTCCATCGCCTCGGCCTTCGACACCTCGCGCCGCACGAACGGCTGTTTCTCCCTGGCCAGCTCGATCATCTTCTGCTCGATCTTCGCCAAATCCCCCTCGGTAATCGGCGTCGGCGAGTCGACGTCATAATAGAACCCGTTATCGATCGCCGGCCCGATCCCGAACTTGATGCCCGGATACAACTGTTCCAACGCCGCCGCCAGCAGGTGCGACGAAGAGTGCCAAAACGCATGCTTGGCCTCCGGCTCGTCCCACTTGTGCAACCGCACAGTCGCATCGCCCTCGATCGGTCGCTGCACGTCCCAACGCTCCCCGTTCACGGTGGCGGCAAAAGTCTCCTCGGCCAACCGCGGACTTATCGATTCTGCGACCTGAAGCGGCGTAACGCCGGCTTCGAACTGACGACTGCTGCCGTCCGGGAAAGTGATATGGATCATAACTTGTCTCTATGTTTTTCTGTTTTCGTCCGTCGCACTGCCGTTGCAGCAGCGCTGCGTGTCAACACGCAAAGTTAGACATTTTTCCGCTTTGCGATGCGTCGGGAGAGGCGAAAGAGGCCTGTTTTTCGATTTTTTGCGCCGAGGGGTTGCGCGGAACGAAAAAAGCGTTACCTTTGTAGCCGCTGTCCGAGTCCACTTCTCTCGTTGTGCTTCGGCGGCGATACACAAGCCCAGGTGGTGAAATTGGTAGACACGCTACTTTGAGGGGGTAGTGCCGGTTGTGGCGTGCAAGTTCGAGTCTTGTCCTGGGCACGAAAAAGGTTGCTAATCGTTTGATTAGCAACCTTTTTGATTTTTGAAGGGAATAAAAGAGGGAATATTTTATCTCCCCCACCTCTTCCATGCCGCCCAAGCGAGGGCGACGAGGGCAAGCCCAACCAGCAGCCATGGGAGGCGGCTGGGGCGGGATTTCTTTTGCGTATCGTGCTCGGCGATCGTTTCTGTTCGGGTTTCGCGGCGGGTGCTGTCTTGAAATGTTATCTTTGTCTGTTTTGTGAGTGTGTCGGTTGTCTGCCGGCGGGTGTCGGTCGCGCGGTTCCGGCGGCGGTCGGTAATGGTGATGCGTTTGACGGGCGGCAGGCCGGTGGCTGAATCGGCCGGCTGGGTCGTGTCGAACTCCAGCTCGATCCGCCGGGCATCTTCGGACTCGGCGGTGGTGGATTCGGTTTCGGTGCGGGCGGTCGCCTCGGTTGTTTGGCGCGATTCTGCGCGCAGGTCGGTCTGCTCGGTGGTCACCGAGGTAGTTTGCAACGTCTCGTGCACCCGCTTCGAGGTCGCGCAGCCGGTCAGCATCAGACCGACAGCGACTATACTATAAAAGAGTATCCGTTTCATTTCAAAAGTATCCTAATTTTCAGTTCCGATTGGTTCCGAGGCGCTAAGCCTCCTCCTCGAATGCTGTCGAAAACTCCAGGCGGTAGACTTTCACTCCGTCGTGGCGCACCTCCGGCGTCACCGAAGTCCGGCTCAGACAACTCAACGTATCGTCTGTCCACCCTTGCAACGCATTGTAGACATCTTCCAACAAACCCAACTCGGCCGACGGATCGGCCGCCTCCGGATACCCCCGGAAAGCCACTCGCACCGACACAACGACTCGGCACTGCTGGGTCACACAGGTGATGTCGCCGCATTCCGGATACGCAATATCGACCAATGCAGCCGGTAACGCAAGGGCCGGGGCGTTGGGATTTTCCGTTTGACCGCAGTCCAGCGCCACGGTCTCCAGGCCCAATACGCGCGTACGCAAACGCTCGCTCACATTCCGATAGATTTCTTCCATAAAGATTTTTAGGTATTAAATGAATAAAACATGCAACCGACGGACCACGAAGTTTTCGGGCCGACGATACAAAAATGGGCTCTTTTTCCGGCTTGACGAAAAATAATGTAAACCCTTGTTGCTCTTTTTGTTAAGCTGTCGTTTTCGCCCCATCTTTGCACCGTGGACGAGGAAAAAACGACCGAGTGAAAGGAGAGGGATCCGGACGCTGCGCAGCGCCTCCTCGTCGTTCATCCCGGTTCCACTATGTACATTCACAGAATGGATACTTGGATCATTTATGTCATCGCTCCGATCGCCGTTGCGTTGGTCAGTTGGATTCTGGGCAAGAACAGCCGCCGTATCGACGAAACCTCGAAGATCGTCACGCTTCTTCAGGACGAGATCGGCCGCCTGACGGTCAAAGTTGAGAAACTCGAAACGAAACTCGAAACCAAAGACGATGCCTTGGAGCAAAAAAGCAGGATCATTCAGGAGGCATTCCGATGCCGGACCCCTTCGATGAAGTGTCCGGTGCTGATCCGACAGGCGGAACTCTGCCACTATCCGTCCGAAGCGGAGCCGGGTGTCGACCCGACGGCCACGCCGCCTGCCTGAAACCCATTCTTTGTTTATCTTGAATCGACCCTCCTCTGCCCGCCGTTGGGTTTTTTGCCGGGGGTGCCGCTCGCACCCGTTGGGTGTTTTGCCGGGGGTGCCGCTCGGCACTCGAAGGCTGGGTTTTTCTCGGAAAATTTCTCGTCCGGACGGCCAATAAGACGCCCTATGGGCGCGCCCGCCCGGCGCACCCGTTGGGTGTTTTGCTGGGGTCCTCTTTGCCTTAGTAGGCGGCCCGGCCGGCCGACGCGTTCGCGTCACGGCGCGCAGCCTTTAATTTAGGGTAGCCACAGCCCGGTTCGCGTGCCGAGCGGCACTCCGCCCGCATTAGAAGGGATTTCAACCGTTTTGCGTGAGCAAAATCGATTGAAATCCCCGCGGGCGACCGAAGATAAGCTCCGCGCGCGACTGCTGGAGTAGGAAATCAACCAAACAACCGAGAGTTGTTTGGTTAATTTCCGCCAGCGCGCGGACAATGCAGGTTGCAACCGCCAGGCCTTATGCGATCGCAGCATCGCCCGCTCCCGCGCGGTGCCCCTCGACGACAGTTGTGTCTGCACCCTCAAGCTGATGGGCGAACAGGTCATTCGTTATGACATAACGGTGGCCGAGCCGCTCGCGCTGCGGGTCGGCGATTCCATCGAGTGGCGCGGCGTGCGCTACGCCCTGGCCGAAGAACCGGACTACAAGCAGACCTCCGGAGCGTATACCTATAACCTGGTCTTTTATGCCCCGTACCATCTCCTCTCCCACATCCTGCACAAAGACGAGGGGTCGACCTCGTTTCCGTATGTCGGCGGTCTGCGAGAGCATTTGAACGCCCTTCTGAGCTCGATTCGCGCGGTCGACCCGTCGTTCGAGCTGGAGATCGAAGAGGGGAACGGCACGCAGCTGCTCGAATTTTCGGATACCTATTGCCTCGATGCCCTGACTCAAATTTGCGAGGCGTTCGACACCGAGTGGCGGATCGACGGCCTGCGGATTCGTATCGGTCGGTTTGAGTCGGCCGCCGTGGGTCTGTTCCGCTACGGGCGCGGCAGGGGGTTGTACAGCCTCGAGAAGATCGGGGTCTCCAACGCTTCAGTCGTCACGCGCCTGTACGGTCGCGGCAGCACCGAGAACCTACCGGCCGACTATCGCCGGAGTGACAATCCGCGACCGGACACGCTCATTTTCGCCGACCGATACTTGGAGAAGAACACCAACAAGTACGGCGTCCGCGAAGAGGTCGTTACCTTCGACGATATTTATCCGCGTCTGCGTAATGCCACTGTTCAAGAGGTTGTTGAACCGGACGACATCGAGGCGGCTGCCGCCTGGAGCGTGCGGGTGTCGTTGCCGTTCGACCTGAACGACCACCTCGGCGAAGAGGAGGCGCAGATCAAGTTCACCGGCGGCGAGCTGACCGGCGAGGGCTTCACCATCACGCATTACGATCCGACGACCGGCACGCTGCAATTCAACGTCTCGGACAGCAACGGTTATGTGTTACCCTCCGCCACGCGTCGACCCCGGGCAGGCGACCCGTATGTGCTGCTGGGGATCGTCATGCCTCAGTCCTACGTGGCCGAAGCCGAGGCCGAACTGAAAGAGGCGACGCAGCGGGAGCTCGACCGGCGTTGCGAGAAGCGTTACGCCTATCGGTTGGAGATCGACCCGCGTTACGTGCGTCGGGAGTCGATCCGCGTGGGGGTCGGAGATACGATTTTGGTGCAGGAGGAAGACGAGACGGCCGCTCCGATCGAGATCCGTGTGAGCGAGGTGAGCTACCCGTTACAGGATCCGGACCGGTTGAGTCTGGTGCTTTCCGACACACCGGTCTACACCTCCTACGCCGAGAAGATCGAAAACGACATCCGGGACGTGACCCACGAAGTCAATACGGTCTATCGCGAGGCACGCGCCTTTTCGCGTCGGGCCTGGCGCGATGCCGAGGAGCTGACCCGGATGATCGACGCCCTCCGCACCGAACTGCTGCTGGTCGGCAACCATGCCGGTCAGTTCGTCACCAGCTCTGTTTTTACGGCTAATCCGTCAAACGATCCCCACCGATTCACAGCCACCGAAGGGAAACTGCAACACGCCGTTTACAAAGGCTCGACCGAGGGCGTTTGGCTACTCGGCGGTGTCGGCCTGACGCTCGAGAGCGACGCCCCGTATTACCTGTATGCACGGTGCAGCCGGACGAGCACCAACGGATTTTACGTAGCCTCGACCGACCGGATCGAGGTCGAAGCCGTGGAGGGTTGGTACCACTTTCCGGTGGGTGTCGTCAGTTCACCGTTCGAGGGTGCGCGGGTCTTCAACACCACGCACGGTTTCACGCAGCTCGCCGGCGGTACGATCACCACCGGGAAGTTGCAGGATGCGGCTCGGCGCCTGGTGATCGACCTCGACAACGGAACAATCACCGGACCCGTAACGTTCAAAAACGACGACCATTTCGAGACCCTGGCCGACGGCGGCCTATTACTGACATCTCTTATTAAGATGATGACCGACGGCGTTGAGACGGGAGGTCTGGCTGCGAATTTGGACAACATCCTGTTGTGGGGCGGCGGCACCTACGGCGACGCCCTGAAATCGTTCGCCCGAATCATCCTTCGTCACGACGGCTCGGGCCAGCTGGCCGGGGGAAAAATACAATGGGGTAACAATGGGGATTTAAGAATAGGGCGAGGAGCCCAAATAGGCGACTTCTACGTAGGAGATCGAGTGATAGATTCATGGTCGGCCAATGTGTTAGAATTGGATAAAACTTCGGGCGCAACGGGACGCTCAATATCAGATGCAGACCGATGAACTGCTCTACGACGCGTTGGAGGCCTTCGCCCGAAACCACCCGGAATACACCGAGTTCGCCGAGTGGATCGCCGCCAAAGACCGCATCCGCGCCGAACTGGCAAAGCCAGAAACAACCGAAATGGAAGAAGTGGAAGAATCGGATGTTATGTCGTGATGTCAATCGCGAAACGTACAGTTTTAAGTTTCATTGAAGACCGGTTGAAGACATCTCAAATTATACTTTCTTCTTCCGAATCGGAGCCAGCACCCGACGAGACGACGGAACGGTAGAAAAACGGCGGTGCCGGAGACGCTCTTTCTCATAAGAGCGTCTCCGGCACCGTTTTTTTATTGCCTCTCGCGTCCTCCCCCGCTCGGGGTCACTGCACGTTTCGGGTCACAGGCCGCTCGGAAGGCCGCCCCGCGAGGTCGTTGAGCGTCCGCAGCGAAATCCCCAGCCCCTCGACCCCGCCTGCCGGAATCTCCTCCGTGAAGTTCAGCACCACGGTCCGTGTCTCGCCCGGCAGCAGGTCGAAGTAGGCGTCCGACGGATTGTCCTGCAACGCCTCGGCTTCGAACAGCACCGACTTGAGCAGGTTCCGGGCCGTCAGCGTCGCCTCCACCGACCGCGGCCCCACCTGCCGGTAAGAAACCGCATAATCCGCCGCCGGCAAAGCCAGCTCTTTGAGCGGCACGAACCAGTAGATGGTCCGCAGCGTGTCCCCGCCGATCACCCCGTCGGCCACCAGGTACACGCTCTTCGGGTCGTGCCCGCCGAGCAGCTCGTCATCCGCCCTCCGCAACAGCTCCCGGTTGGCATTGGCCTCCACGTCGGCCCGCATCACCGAATCCCACAGCACCCGGCCGCCGAAATCCATCAACCGCAGCGACACCTCTCCTTGCTGCCGTGTGCGTCGGTCGGTGATCCCCCACAGCACCGCCGTCCGCGTGGAGTCCACCCGCTCGAACGACAGCAAGGTCGGCGCAAAGCTTCGCCGTGCGTAGTATTGCAGCGCCTTCCACCGATAGCGGCTGTCCATCGAGCTCCACGAGATCGCCGGATAACAGTCGTTCAACTGCCAGTACATCGTCCCCTGGTTGAACGGGCGTTTGCTTCGCTGCCCCTCCATGGCGATCCGAATCCCCTCGGCCTGAATCAGTTGCGAGAGGTAAACGTAGGTCCGGAAGTCGTCCTTCAAGAGCGGCAGGTCGCGTGCCATGTACTCTTCCAGCAGCCTGTACCCCTTCGGGGTCTTCTGGTGCAGGATCATGGCCGGCGAGTAGAGCCACAGCTCGTCCGGCCGGAAATATTCGCGGTAGGTGTCGTAGCACGGCAGCGACACGAAGCCGTATTCGTTGCTGAACCTCCCCGGCTTGTCCTTGTAGACCGAGAAAGGCTCTTCGTCATGGAAAACGCCCCAGTAATGGACATCCCCCTTGATCCGGCTCATCGGATTCCCCCGTCCGTACATCGGCGAACTGGGGTGATAAGGCCTCCCCGGATCCTCCGCGGCCACTACGTCGGCCAGCACGCCCCGGAACAAGGTGTCGATGCCGTGTTTGATTTGCGCCTGCCGGACGGAGTCCCATCCGTACACCCCCTGATACCCCCAATGGTACCACGCCTCGTCGATTTCGTTGTTGCCGCACCAGATGGCCAGCGACGGGTGGTTCCTGAGGCGCCGCACGTTGTAGACCGCCTCGCTCCGCACGTTGTCGAGGAAAGCCGAGTCCCACGGGAAGAAAGCGCAGGCGAACATGAAATCCTCCCACACCATGATCCCCTGCCGGTCGCAGAGGTCGTAGAACAAGTCCTCTTCATAGATCCCGCCGCCCCATACGCGCAGCATGTTCATATTGGACTCCGCCGCCGTCTCCACCAACGCCTCGTAACGAGCCGTGTCGACCCGCGGCAGGAACACGTCCTGCGGAATATAATTGGCCCCCTTGATGAAGCACGGCTCGCCGTTCACGTAGAACTGGAAGCTCTCGCCCTCTCCCACGCTGTCCGGTTCCTGCACCAAGGCGATGGTCCGCACCCCGATCCGCTGCGTGTCGCAGTCCAACAGCCGTCCCGTTCGATCCGTCACGAAGGTCCGCACCGTATGGAGATTCGCCGCCCCGAGACCATTCGGCCACCAGAGCTTCGGCCGTTCGATGGCGAACGGAATGTCGACCGTGGTTTCCGCCTCTCCGGCAGCACCCAGCAGGATATCTGCCCGTCCGTAAACGTGCCCGGCCGCCGAATCCGCCACGATCACCCGCACCGGGGTTTGCGCCTCCGCTCCTGCGCCGCGCAGCGTCACCCGCGCCGTAAACTCTCCCCGCAGCGAGTCCTGCCTCGCCCCCCGCACAAACTGCACGTCATCGATCGCCGCCGTCGAGTAGGCATCCAGGTAGACCGGCCTCCAAACCCCCATCGTCAGGTACCTCGGTCCCCAGTCCCAACCGAAGTGGTAGGGTGCCTTGCGCGTAAAGACGCTGGTTTTCCACTCCCCCTTGTCGTTGTCGTTGGGCAGCCGGACGGGCCAAGCCTGTGCCTCCGGCAAGGCCGTGGCATACGCCGGATGGAACACGACACGCAAGGTGTTGACAGTGTCCGCCTTCAACACCCCCGCCACCGGAATCCGCCACTCGACGAACATATTATCGGCCCCTCCCAACACCAACGAGTCGTTGAGGTACACCTCGGCATAAGTATCCAACCCCTTGAACACCAGCTCCTGTACCTCCTGCTCCGTAATCGCGGCCTCGGGCGTGAACCGGGTCCGGTATTCCCAAGTCCGTTCGCCGATCCACTGCAACTCCGGCTCGGTGGCCCCCCCGAACGGCTCGGGTATCAACCCGTGGTTCAACAAATCGGTGTGCACCACCCCCGGCACCGTCGCCGGCAGCCAGTCACTCACCGCCCGCTGCTGCACCGCGGCCGTACTGTCCCCCTCCGCCTCGCGGAACGACCACCCGTCCACCAACGTCTGCCGATGCCGCGCCGGCTCCTCCCCCACCAGCTCCGCCACACCCCCCGATCCGCAACTCACACTCAACAACCCCGCCACAAATAACTCTACATAATAACTTCGCTTCATGATACTCTGATTTTCAACTTCTCAAAGATAACACTTTTTTCCCGCTATGCCTTTGTGTTTAAAGATTTGTTCTTTGGCGAGAACCGGCTGGAACTGTTCTCTTTGTGAACAAAGAGAACCAGAAAAACTTTCGAAAGTGCTTCGCACTTTAAAGCCATTCGGGTCACAAGGCTCTTTGCTCGTTCGTGGGCTGGGGATTCTTCCGGGGGCGCATAATGCGAGGGTAACCCTTGCGCCCCCGGAAGAATCCCCAGCCCACAGCCGGCAGACACTGTACCGAGATAGAGTTAGGATGCGTGAGCATCCTCGGAAGTCTTTTGGGTACCTTTTCTTCAGAAAAGGTACGGTACCCTCCCGTTGTCATCCAAGAATAATTTTTGAATCCAAAGAAGTACGAGAAAATAGCTTTATCTTTGGGGAATTTGGAACAAGTATATCAAAGAGGAATTTAGATTATGGCACTTCAATGTGGGATTGTGGGATTGCCGAACGTGGGCAAGTCGACGCTGTTCAATTGTTTGTCGAACGCGAAGGCCCAGGCGGCGAATTTTCCGTTTTGCACCATCGAGCCGAATGTCGGGGTGATAACGGTGCCGGACGAGCGTCTCAACCGGTTGGTGGAGATCGACAATCCGAAGCGGGTGGTACCGACGACGATCGAGATCGTGGACATCGCCGGGTTGGTGAAGGGGGCTTCGCGGGGCGAGGGGCTGGGGAACAAGTTTTTGGCCAATATTCGCGAGACGGATGCGATTATTCACGTGTTGCGTTGTTTCGAGAACGGGAATATCACGCATGTGGACGGGTCGGTGGATCCGGTGCGGGACAAGGGCATTATCGATACGGAGTTGCAGCTCAAAGATTTGGAGACGGTCGAGAGCCGTTTGGGGAAGGTCCAGAAACAGGCCCAGAGCGGCGGAGACAAGGGGGCCAAGCGGTTGTACGAGATTTTGATACGTTATAAGGAGGCGTTGGAGCAGGGCCGTTCGGCCCGGACCGTGACGCTCGACAACCGGGAGGACGAGAAGTTGGTGGCCGACCTCTGTCTGTTGACTTCGAAGCCGGTGTTGTACGTCTGCAACGTGGACGAGGCTTCGGCTTCCACGGGCAACGACCATACGCGCGCCGTGGCCGAGGCGATTGCGGACGAGGGGGCGCAGATGCTGATCGTGGCGGCGGCTACGGAGGCCGATATCGCCGAGCTGGAGAGTTACGACGAGCGGCAGATGTTCCTCTCGGACCTCGGGTTGGAGGAGTCGGGGGTTTCCAGACTGATCCGGGCGGCGTATGCCTTGCTGAACCTGGAGACCTACTTCACCACCGGGCCGGACGAGACACGCGCCTGGACCTACGGCCGGGGGACCAAGGCGCCTCAGGCGGCGGGGATCATCCACACGGACTTCGAGCGGGGTTTCATCCGGGCCGAGGTCATCAAGTATGCGGACTACGTGGCGTTGGGTTCCGAGAAGGCTTGTCGCGAGGCCGGTAAAATCGGCGTCGAAGGCAAGGAGTATGTGGTGCAGGACGGCGATATCATGCACTTCCTGTTCAATGTCTGACGGGGTTAGAGGGCGACAAACACTTTAAAATCTTACAGTTATGCTTAAAGAGAAGGACGAGTTGATCGAACGGGTGATCGATGAGATGAGTATGATGATGATTATGGGTCCGGGGATGCCCGATCAGAAATTCTTCAACGACGGTTTCTGGAAGATCCGCGAGGAGCTTCACCGGATCGAGGAAGAAGGTGAAAGAATGGATTCCGATCGGGCGTTGGTGGCGCTGGGCGACAGCTACCGCCACGGGACGAACGGCATGGAACAGGACGACAACAAAGCGGTTGTTTGTTACGAACGGGGTGCGGCGGTCGACAACATACTCTGTACCCAACAGTTAGGAGTCTGCTTTTTCGAGGGTCGCGGAGTCGAACAAGACTACGACAACGCTTACATGTGTCTCTGCCGGGACTGCGACTGCTCGCCGGAGGTGGCGCGCTGTCGGGCTCTGTGTCTGCTGAACGGCTGGGGTACGAAACAGGATCTCAAAGAGGCGGCTTGGTACTTCCAGTATGCGGCCAAAGAGGGGGATGCGCAGGCGGCTTATCACCTCGGGGTGTGCTACGAGGAGGGAAAGGGCGTCGAGGCCAGTCGCGAAGAGGCGGCCAAATGGTACGGTCGGGCGGCGGAACAGGGGGTGACCGAGGCGGCCGATCGGCTCCGGGAGCTGCAGAAGTAGCGCGGGGCTGAGCCTGTCGGCTCGGAGGCAAACGGACGACGCCCGGTCTGGTTCTGAGAGGAGAACCAGGCCGGGCGTCTTGTCATAAGCACGGTCGCCGCAACCCGAACGGCCGAAAGTCCTTGCGGTTAGTTGGCTTCGGCCGGCACGACCGTGTGCAGGTAACGCAGATAACTGTGATAACAGATCCCGAACTGCGGATAGACATACTTCCGCCACACCCATTTGTAACATCTGTCGTGTCGTTCGGGTTCGTAGTGTTGGGCCGTGAGCTCCTGCAAGGCCTTGGCCCGTTTGTAGTATCCTTTTTTGTTATAAGCCATTTCGATAAGTGTTTTAACGTTTTTGTTGTTTGTTCGGGGGTGCCGCGGTCTTGCCGGGCGAAAAGTTTTTGCGAAGAAGAACCCAGTAAAACGCCCTTTGGGCGCGCCTGCCCGGCGTAAGGGCGGCCCGCGCGGCCTGAGCGCAGTTCTCTCAAGATTCCGCGCGCCAAGCCTTAAGAGGGAAATACGTTTGAACTACGTTAGTTGTTCAAACAGGATTTCCCAGGCGCGCGGACAAAGGCTGTTTTTCTCGCCCGACAGGCCAGCAAAACGCCCGGTGGGCGCGGTTTCCGTTGCGTGCCTCCTGGAATAGGGATGCCGCTCGGCACTCGAACCGGGCCTGACGGCGGAGAAAAAGCGAGTCGCCGCCAGCGGGGAACGCAA
>CAJTNK010000024.1 GCA_910577885.1 uncultured Rikenella sp. | reverse complement strand
CGTGGCGCGCGGGATTTCTCGCTGCATTTTGCGACGCAAACCCAGCAAAAGCCCCAACGGGGCCGCTCGGCACTCGAACCGGGCCTGCCGGTTGCAACCTGCATGGTCCGCGCGCTGGGGGAAATCAATCAAAACAACTCACGTTGTTTGATTGATTTCCTACTCCAGCAGTCGCGCGCGGGGTTTCTCGCTATACCTTGCGATGCAAACCCAGCAAAAGCCCCGAAGGGGCGGTCGCCCGCGGGGATTTCACTCGATTTTGCTCTCGTAAAACGGTTGAAATCCCTATTTAACGCGAGCGGCACCCCCAAAAAAAATTCCCCACCCCCTGCCGAGGCGGTCAACGACCAAGATACGCCGAACATAGTTGTCGCACAATAGCGGAATTTCGGAAAGTTTGGGCGACCTTTGCCGGTACAATACCCCAAACGGAGTGTTTTCTGTGCGAAACATTTTCTATCTTTGTGGCGTCGGGGAGCCCGTGAGGAAGCCTCGGCGGACATATTTTGATGAAAGTGTTTAGCTTTTATCCTTGCGTAGAAATCTGGAAAATTTCAACTGAGACAAGGAGGGCGATAAACACTCGTCACTTGTATAGCTACGGCAAAGGGGACGCGTTCTGCGCCACTTCCCGTGATATACAGGTGTGGGGTATTGTTTATTTGTCTCAGGGTATTCCAGAACCTCTACGCAGATAGACTAACGACTCCACACTTTCTCTTTTTTAAGCCAAACAGCATCCGAGGAGTCGGGGGTGCGGACAAAAAATCGGAGATTTTCGGATATGAAAAAATTGATTTATGCGCTGCTGACGTTGACGCTCGTGGCATTCGTGGGATGTAAGAAAGACGACGCCAAACAGCTGGATGTGACGACGGATAACTTGATCGGTACTTGGGAAATATACAAAACGTACGACAAAGAAGACGGTTGGGATACAGAGTACGGTGCAAAATACGGCTACCAGTGGCAGATAACGTTCCGGAGCAACGGGACCGGGACTTCGGTCGAGATCGACGAAGACGGAACCTACGAAGAGGATTTCACCTACACCGTCGCGAACGGAACCATCAAGTTGAGTTTCAGCGGCTATACGGAGCAGATAAAAGTGAAATCGCTCACCCAAAAAGAGCTGGTGACGATCGACGAAGACGGGCATTCCCAATACTTCAAACGTGTGAAATAAGACCCTCTCTTCCGGCTATGGCCGGATTTGCCAAGCCCAGAGCGGCGCGATTCTTTGCCCGGAATCGCGCCGCTCGGCTTTTCTCTACCGCCTCCGGCCGAAAAAACTCCCGCCGAAAAACCCCTGCCGGGCCGCCGCCCGTCAGTCGTTCCGCCTCAGCACCAGCCGCCGCGTGAGGCAAGCCGGAAAGTCCGCCTCCTCGTGCGAAACGAAAATCAGCGATTTGCCCGGCCGAGCGCAAAAGGCGTCGATGATGCCGCGCACCCGCGCCTTGTTCGCCGCGTCGAGACCGCTGAGCGGCTCATCGAGGATCAACAGGTCCGGGTCCTTGACAAAAGCCCGCGCCAGCAGCGCCAGCCGCTGTTCGCCGCTCGAGAGGCCCAGGAACGGTCTCCGCGCCAACCCCCCGATCCCGAACACCTCCATCCACGCCACGGCCACAGCCAGCTGCTCCTCCGTCGGCCTCTCGTACAGCCCCAGCGAGTCGAAGTATCCCGAGGCCACGAGGTTCACCGTCGGAATCGGCCGCATAAACGACCGGTGCATCTCCGCGCTCACATAGCCGATGCGTCGTTTGATGGCCCAAATGCTCTCGCCCGTCCCGCGCCGCCGACCGAACAGCGTAATGTCCTGCGCATAGGCCTGCGGATTGTCGGCGCTGATGAGGCTCAGCAAGGTCGACTTCCCCGAGCCGTTCGGTCCCGCCAGCGCCCATTTCTCACCCGCCCGGAGCACCCAGTCCAACGCCCGGAGAATCGTCCGCGAGCCGTAACGGATCGTCACCCCCTCCAACCGGACCACCTCTTCGCACTCCACCGGCGGACGTTCGGCCGCGGGCAGCACCGGCCGCGGCACCGACACTGACGGACGTTCGCCACCGAGCGCCTCTCGCGGGCGTTTCTCCCCGAGTCTGCGTCCGGCCTCGATCCGGTAGACGTGCGTCACGAACGTCGGCACATCGGCCTCGTCGGCCACCAACAGCACCAACTGCACCCCCACCTGCCGGACCAACCGTTCCAAAAGGTCGTCCATCACCCGCCGCGCCTCGACATCCAGCCCGATATACGGGTTGTCCACGACCAAGACCCGCGCCCGGGTGAGCAACATTCTGACGATTTGAAACTTACGCAACTCGCCGCTCGACAGCATCACCACCGGCTTGGAGCGGAGACTCTCCAACCCCAGCAGCCCGCACAACTCGTCGCACAACGCCCGCTGTTCCTCATCCGCCACCATCCGGGCGAACAGCTCCTCCACCCGCGGCGCATTCTCACAGTCGCACGAATTCCACCGCTGCTGATAATAATACTCGCCGTCCTCGGCCCGATTATAGGTCTCATAAAAAGCGATATACCGCACCCCTCCCTCCGCCGCCGCGCCGCCATACGCCAATCGCCCGCGACACAACGCATGCCGTCCCAACAACGTCTCGGCCAAAGTCGTCTTCCCCACTCCGTTCCCGCCCACCACCGCCACCGTCTCACCCTCCCCCAACTCAAAATTCAACACCCCGCCGAAGCCTCGCCCCTTCTCGCTCAACACCCCCGACTCCAATCGAATAACCGATCTCTGCATCGCTATCTCCTTAAATTTTTACCGTCTCAAATGTACACAAAACCGATTATTCTCCCTAAATTTGTTTGCCTCCACTCGTGGTTTTGGAATGGTGTTTTAGCGACGGGAGGGTACTGTACCTTTTCTGAAGAAAAGGTACCCAAAAGACTTCCATAAGCTACGCTATACCTTAGGCATCCGCAAGCTAATGCTCTGGCCCACTTGGTTGGGGTGGCCTTTTGTGGGCGCGCCAAAGGTTTTCGCAGCCTAAAAGCGCGTCCACAAAAAGTGCCACCCCAGAAGAAAAGCCCCAAGGCTCTTGACTACGGCAGCCCATGGAATGCGTCAGCATTCCCGAAAGTTTTTTTGGTTCTTTTTGTTCACAAAAAGAACAGTTCCATACAGTAGTCAAAGCACGATATCCAAACCAAGCATAGAGAAAAACCAAATTTAAAGGAGAGAAAAAACGGATATGTTATTAGGAGTATTGGCTCAGTTGCCGACCGATCCGGCGGTGCTGGCGAAAGCAGACAGCGTCAAGACCACCTTTGCACAGAAGCTCAGCGCGTTGTCCGAGATGTCGGGTTCCGACCTGGTGAAAGCTGCAACGAGCGGGGTGGCGAATATCGCCTTGAAGATTCTGATCGCGCTGTTGATTTTCTGGGTGGGTCGGTGGTTGATCCGCCGCATCCGGAAGCTGCTGGAGCGGCTCATGGTCCGTCGGAATGTCGATGTGTCGTTGCGTGCGTTTCTGATGAGTTTGGTCAACATCACCCTGATGCTTTTCCTGATTACCGTCATCATCGGGGTGCTGGGGATCGACACCACGTCGTTTATCGCTCTGTTCGCATCGGCGGGTTTGGCCATCGGGATGGCTCTGAGCGGCACGTTGCAGAACTTTGCGGGGGGTGTGATGATTCTGCTGTTCCGTCCGTTCCGGGTGGGGGATTTCATCGAAGCGCAGGGACAAAGCGGCACGGTCAAGGAGATTCAGCTCATCCACACGCTGCTCAATACGCCGGACAATAAGACGATTCTGCTGCCGAACGGTCCGGTGTCGACGGGGATCATCAATAACTATTCACGGGAGCCGAGGCGGCGGGTGGATTGGACCTTCGGGATCGCCTATGGCGACGACTACGAACTGGCTCGGACTACGATCGCCGAACTGTTGGCCGCCGACGAACGGGTGGCGACCGACCCGGCGCCGTTCATCGCCTTGAGCGCACTGGCCGACAGCTCGGTGAACATCACCGTTCGGGCGTGGGTCGACTCGACGGCCTATTGGGACGTCTTCTTCTGCATGAACGAACGCGTCTACAAGGCCTTCTCGGCCAAGGGCATCAATATTCCGTTCCCGCAGATGGACGTACACCTCCATCGGGACGACGCCTAACTTGTTCGCCCCCCCCTGTGCGTGCCCATGGATTGGTTACTCGATTTGGGATATGTCGGTCTGTTTATCGGCGCGCTGCTCGCCGCGACCGTCATTCCGTTCAGCTCCGATTTCCTGCTGATCGGCATGTTGGCCGCCGGCGGGAATGTCGTGCTGACGGTCATCGTCGCCTCGCTCGGCAACTGGGCCGGAGGGATGATCTCCTACTGGATGGGGCGAGGAGGACGATGGGAGTGGATCGAACGCTGGTTCAAGGTCCGGCGAGAGACCCTCGAACGCCAAAAAACACGCATCGAACGATGGGGAGCATGGCTCGCCTTTCTGTCGTGGCTGCCGCTGGTGGGCGACCTCTTTGCGCTGGGACTGGGGTTCTACAAAGTCAACGCCTGGCAGGTGGCCCTCTTCATGCTCATCGGTAAAACAGCCCGATTCGTCGGTTGGGCCGTGGCCGTGGAGTGGATCCGACCGCTGGTGTTTGCGTAAAACGGGGCTTTTGCTTAACTTTGCCACGCGCGAGGCGACAATCCGCCACGACGCAATAACACTAAAAACACAACCATAACACACCAATGGCTACAACCGCAGATATCAAGATCGGGATGTGCATCGAGTTCAACGGCAAGACCTGCCAAATCGTCGATTTCCAGCACGTGAAACCGGGCAAGGGTCCGGCTTTCGTCCGCACGAAGCTCAAAAACCTCGAAAACGGACGCACGATCGACAATACGTTTACGGCCGGCGCTCCGATCGATCCGGTACGGGTCGAACGTCGTCCGTATCAGTTTCTGTACGAGGACGATATGGGTGCGAATTTCATGCACACGGAGACTTTCGAACAGATCGTGATCGACAAGAATCTGATCGACAACTCGGACCTGATGAAAGAGGGAGAGGTGGTCGAAGTGATGTTCCGCACGGACAACGAACAGGTTCTCTCGGCCGAGCTTCCGCAGCTGGTCGAAATGGAGGTCACCTACACCGAACCGGGGTTGAAGGGGGATACGGCATCGTCGAACGCCTTGAAACCGGCTACGGTCGAAACGGGGGCTACGGTCAAGGTGCCGTTGTTCATCAACACCGGCGAGCGGATCCGGGTCGATACTCGCACGCGCGAGTACTACGAACGGATCAAGTAGAGCGAGTTGGTGGGGGGAGACTTTTATTTTTGAGAGGTTAGCGTATTCACGTCAGGGCGCGCAGGGTTGTAATCAACCTTGCGCGCTTTCTTTTTTAGGCATTGGCTGTTCTCTGTCAAATGGCCCCGCGCTGTGGCGCGCCGCCGGCTCACTGTGGTCGCACGGTTTTTCTCTTCCGTCAGGCCAGTAAACGCCCTGTGGGTGCGCCAGCGCGGTCAATGCAAATTGCAACCGGTAGGCCCATACCGGGTGCCGGGAGGCACCGCCCCCGCGGCGTAAGCGGGGCCTGCCCGGCCTGAGGGCAGTTCTTTCGAGATTCCGCGCGCCGCGCCTAAATGAGGAAATCCGTTAGAACAATGTGAATTGTTCTAACAGGATTTTCTTGGCGCGCGGACAAAGACCGTTTTTCTCGCCCGGGAGGCCAATACCGAGTGCCGGAAGGCACCGCCTGCCCGGCGTAAAGGCAGTCCCCTCCAGCCCCGCGCGCCCCGCCTTAGGAGGAAATACGTTTGAATAATTCACATTATTCAAACAGGATTTCCCAAGGCGCGCGGTCAATGCCCGTTGAGCGGAGCCGGGTGGCTGAGTAGGCTTTCGGTCGCCGCTAGCGGAAGGCGCAATTTCGTCGCGTGAAGCGGCGTATTGCGGCCTGCCGCGTGGGGTAGCGGCGGCCGCCATGGCGAGATCTCGGCCCAGGCGCGCGGTCCATGACTGTGGGGTGGAGTAGTTTTTCGGATCGGGGGGGGTAGCTATCAACGAGTCGTCGCCAGCGGTGCTTTGCAAAGCAAGCTCCAATCTTCGAGTGCCGAGCGGCACCTGGAGGCAACGCAACGCGCCCACAGGGCGTTTTGCTGGCCTGACGGGCCAGAAAACCGAAGCTGAAGTCCAAGTAGCGGGCACATTGCCACTCTCCGCCGGATTCTCTTGCTCGGCACGCGAAAGCTGGGGTTTTCTCCGCCGGACGGCCAACACCGGGGCGCGCGAATGTACCCCTCCCCGAAAAATCAGCGAAAAAGCGTTGAACAAGAGATGAACAGCCGTTCAAAACCTCAATATGGAATGGAGAAGAGGAGTTCAGGTACAAGCTAATCGCCACCCGTAGCCGAAAAAACGAGGAACAAGGCGGGTTAGTTGAACGTCATCGTGAAGATCGACCCGGTGCCTTCGCTTCCCGGCCGGTATTTGAGCGTGCCGTCGTGCAGCCGCATGATCTGCCGCGAGAGGCTCAGTCCCACACCCGAACCGCCCGTTTTCGTCGTGAAGAACGGAATGAAAATGTGATCCGCCACCTCGGGCGGAATGCTCGGACCGTTGTTCGAGACCGTTAGAATCACGCGCTCGCGGCTGTCGATGGTGGCCGAAAAGTCGATCTGCGGATGGGGCGTTTCGGCAGTGGCTTCGATGGCGTTTTTCAGCAGGTTGATCGCCACCTGGCTCACCAACCCTCGGTCGGCGTGCAGGATCAGATCCTCCGGCTCGACCGACAGGCGGATCTCGACCGGTGCGGCCTCTTCCGGAACCGTTGCCAAGGCCAGCGAACGGAGGTTTTCCATGAATTTGCGGACGTAAAACAGGGTCGGTTTCGGTGTCGGGAGGCGGGTGAACTTGCGGTACGAATCGACGAACGAAATCAATCCTTTGGCCGTCTGGCTGATGGTCTCCAGGCCGTGGCGCAGCTGCGGGTCCGAACCCTCGTCGACCACCCGTTCGACCAGCGAGTCGCTGATCGAGGTGATCGGGTTGATCGAGTTCATGATCTCGTGGGTCAGCACCCGGATCAACCGGATCCAAGACTCGATTTCACGATCCGACAACTCGTCCTCGATGTCGGTCAGCGCCAGGATCTTGAGCCGCTCGCCGCGACGAACGATCGACGACGCCTGGACCGAAAGTGTGATCGACCCTTGCGGGTTGGTGCAGACCAGCTGGCGGCTCTCGCCGGCCGTGATCTCGCGCATCGTGGTCGGAAAGTGCTCGTCCAGACGGCCCAGCTGACTCACGTGCGTGAAAGGGTCGATCCCCAGCAGGCGAAGCGCCTCGCGGTTGGTCTGCCGCACGTGCCCGTGCTCGTCGATGATGACGATGCCGGTGGTGACGCTCTCCAGAATCAGGCGGAAGTACTTCTCCTGTTCGATCGTCTCGTCGCGGGCGCGGGTCAACAGCTCGTGGATTCGGTTCAACGAGGCGTTCACCAGCGTGTCGTTCCGCCGCGGACTGTGGGTTGTGAACTGGAACGAGTAGTCGCCGTTCTCGATCGAGTTGAACATGAACATCAACTTGGCGGTCTGCCGGTTGTAGAAGCGGATGATGCGCAGGGCGCCGACCGCCACTCCCAGCAGGGCGAAGACGGACACGATGTAGTAGTTCCACAGGAGGCTCAGCACGGTGCCTGCCGTGCATCCCACGGTCAGAAATAGCAGCGAGAGGAGCGTAAAGGTCGTTCGGACGGAGTAGAACACGGGGCGAAAGCTGAGAGGGGTGAGAAATGTAAGGGACGAAGAAGCCCCAGGGCCTACAAGTTGTATCTCTTGATCTTGTTATAGAGCGTCTGGCGCGAGACACCGAGCTGTGCGGCCACCGAAGAGAGGTTCCCGGCGTGTTGTTCCATGGCCCGGGCGATCATCGACCGTTCCATCTCTTCCAGCGTGGAGGTCGCGGCCGGCGGTTCGCTGTCGCGCTCCTCGCGACGCGAAATCAACAGCTCGTCGGCCGTGATCCGGTCGCTGTCGGACATGATGACCGCCTTCTCGATCGTGTGCTGAAGCTCGCGGATGTTCCCCGGCCAGGTGTGGCTCAGAATCTTGGCCACCGCCCCCTCGTCGAACGACCGGCACGGCTTGTCGTACTTCGTCGCATACCGCTCCAGGAAGATCTCGGCCAGCGGAACGATGTCGTCCGTCCGTTCGGCCAGCGACGGGATCTCGAGATGGATCGTGTTGATGCGGTAGAGCAGGTCTTCGCGGAACTCGCCCCCGGCCACCATCCGGTTCAGGTCGCGGTTCGTGGCCGAGATCAGGCGGATGTTCACCGGGATCGGGACGTTGCTCCCCACGCGCACGATGCTGCGGCCTTGGATCGCGGTCAACAGCTTGGCCTGCTGGTGGTAAGGCAGGTTGCCGATCTCGTCCAGAAACAAACTCCCGTTCGACGCCGCTTCGAACTTCCCGGCCCGGTCGTTCCGCGCGTCGGTGAAGGCGCCCTTCACATGGCCGAAAAGCTCGCTCTCGAACAGCGACTCCGGAATCGCGCCCAGGTCGACCGTGACGATCAGTTCGTCCCGGCGACCCGAAAGCCGGTGGATCTCCCGTGCCAGCATCTCTTTCCCGGTCCCGTTCTCACCGGTAATCAGGATATTGGCGTCCGTGTCGGCCACCTTCTCCACCAGCGCCCGAAGACGCTGCATGGACGGAGAATTCCCCCAGTACATGCGGCTCTCGGAGCCCTCGGCCGAGAACGAACGACGAATGTCGCCCAGCTGCTTGGCCTCGCTCCGCGACTTCCGCAAGGAATAAGCGGCCCGCAACGTCGCTACCAACTTGGCGTTGTTCCAAGGCTTCACCACAAAGTCCGTCGCGCCGCGCTGCATCGCCTTCACCGCCAGGTCGATGTCCGCATAAGCCGTGAAAAGAACCACCTCGATCGACGGGTCCGCTTTCTTCACCTCGCCCAACCAGTACAAACCCTCGTTCCCGCTGTTGATCCCCGAACTGAAGTTCATGTCCAACAACAATACATCCGCATGCTCCTCGCGCAAGGTGCTCAACAGACGCTTCGGACTGCTCAGCGTCAACACCCGCTCGAAAACGCCGTTCAACAAAATCTCTACGGCCGTCAACATACTCCGATTGTCGTCCACCACCACAATCGTTCCTTCTTTCTTCATCACTGTCTTTTTTTTAACTTTCCTTCTCCGAAACTTACTCTACAGTTCTTTGGCGACGGGCTGGGACTGCCGCTTTTTGAAAAAAGCGGCACCAAAAACTTTTGAGCTAGCATACGCTACGCCTTAGGCTCCGCAGTCCTCAGGTTGTGGGTGGGGTTCTTTTAGGCGCGCTATGAGTTTTAGCTCGCATGAAGCGCGCCCAAAAAGAATCCCCACCCAAACACCGGGCTGACACGGCCAAAGCATCCCAACGGGATGCGTGCTAAAGTTTTTTTGGTTCTTTTTGTTCACAAAAAGAACAGTACCCTCCAGCACAAAGACTAAGAGTTTCTGAGTAAGGAACGTTAGGATAAGGCAAAGATACGATAAGTGTGTCAAGAAAATAGACAGGAGTGTCAAAAAAATAGACACTCGGCGGAAAGTATGTGAAATGCAAGTGATTGGTTGTTTGTAAGTTAGTTGATTTGGCACGGCCATTGGTTGAGAAAGGGGCAGGAAACGAAAAAAATTACGATAGGGAGATGAAACGAAAAATAGCAGTAGGTTTTTTGGCGTGTTTGGTCGTTGTGGGAGTTCGGGCTCAGGAGGTCGATACGGTTCGGATGTGGAATTTGCAGGAGTGTATGCGGTACGCCGTGGAGAACAGTCCTCGGGCGGTTCGGCAGCAGCTGGCGAGTGCCAACCTGCGCGCCTCGTATCATGAAGCCATTATGCAGCATCTGCCTTCGCTGAGCGGCGGGGTGGGTGTTTCGGCCGGTTTCGGTCGGAACGTCGACCCGGGTACCAATACGTATACGACGGTCAACACGTTGAGCAACAGTTACAGCCTCAATGCCGGGATCACGGTTTTCAACGGTCTCCAGCTGTTGAACAATACGCGGGCCAGCCGCATCTCGCAGCTCCGGGGCGAAGAGCAACAGCAGCAGGTCGAAGACGCGATCTCGCAGGAGACGATGCAGGCTTACTACGACTTTGCCTATGCCCTGGGGACGCAGACCCTGGCCCGCGAGCAGGTCGAAGCCTCGCGCGACAACCTCCGGCAGGGGAGGCGGATGATGTCGCTCGGGCTGCGGGGCGCGTCGGACGTGGCGCAGCTCGAAGCCACGCTCGCTTCCGACGAGTATAACCTCACGAAGGTGGAAAACAACGCCCGGACCTGCGAACTGAGGCTCAAACAGACGATGAACTATCCGCCGGAGGCTCGGTTGCAGATCGACACCGCCCAGCGGTACGACCTCGTACCGTCGCTCGAGACGGCCGATGTGACCGAGATCGTGGACCTGGCGACGGCTACGCTGCCCGGTGCCCGGATGTCGGCCATGGATGTGCGGCTGGCGCGGCTCGACCTGTCGACGGCCAAGGCCCGGCTGTTTCCCTCGCTGTCGGCCTCGGCGGGGCTCGGGACCAGCTACTTCAAAAACCTGAAGACCGATGCCACGCCCTTCTCGCGGCAGTTCCGCGACAACCTCTCGAAATCGGTGTCGGCCAGTCTGAGCGTCCCGATCTTCGGCGGTTGGAGCCGGCAGACCAACATCGTCCGGATGCGCAACAACCTGCGCAGCACCCAGCAGTCGCACCTCGAAACCCAACGGCAGATCGCCGTCGAGGTCGAACAGGCGGTCCTGGACCTGAACGGCTCGTTCGCCGAGCGCCAGCAGGCCGAAAAACAGGTCCAGGCGCGCCTGATGGCCTATCGGGTGGCGCTCCGGAAGTACCAGGAGGGGCTCCTCAGCGCGCTCGACCTGCAGACGACCGCCAATCAGCTCCTGGAGGCCCGGGCCAACTTCCTGCGGTCCGATCTGACGTGGCAGGCCAAACGCAAGCTGGTCGACTACTACAAAGGCATCCCGCTCCTGGCCCGGTAGGCCGCGGTGCAACACACATACACACAACGGATCATTCACGGAACAACGAAATAAAAAACAACGAAGCATACCATGGACAGAGTCATCGAAAAGAAAAAGGGGTTGAAGAAAAAACACATACCGTACCTGGTCGGCGGAGCCGCCTTGGTGCTGTTGGTCGGTTGGCTGGTCTTCGGCGACCACCGGTCGTCGCTCAAGGTCGACACGCGCACCGTGACGATCGCCACGGCTCAGCTCGGCGAGTTCAACGACTATGTGCGGGTCAACGGGAGCGTGCTGCCGATCACCACCGTACAGGTGAGCCCGTTCGAGAGCGGCAACGTCGACCAGAAGGTGGTCGAAGAGGGGGCGATGGTCCGCAAGGGGGATGTGATCGTGCGGCTCACCAACCCGCAGCTCAACATGCAGATCCTCACCAGCGAAGCCGACCTGGCCGAGAAGGAAAACCTGCTCCGAAACACCCGCGTGAGCATGGAACAGGAGAAACTCAACCTCCAGAAAGAGCGGCTCCAGCTCGAAATGGACGTCGCGCGCGCCAAACGCAAGTACGAACAGTATGCCGCCCTGCACGACGAAAACCTCATCTCGAACGAAGAGTACCTGCAGGCCAAGGAGAATTACGAACTCTCGATCAAACAGAAAGAGCTGGTCTTCGAACGCCAGAAACAGGACTCCATCTTCCGTAGCCTCCAGGTCGACAACATGGAGATCAGCCTCGAGAGCATGAAGAAAAACATGGAACTGATCCGCCAGCGGGTCGACAACCTCAACATCCGGGCCAATATCGACGGCGAACTCGGTATGTTGGACGTCGTGTTGGGCCAGTACGTTACGGCCGGGGCCAAGGTCGGACAGATCAACGACCTGAGCGACTACAAGATCGAAGCCATGATCGACGAACTCCACATCGACCGCGTGAAACCGGGACTCACCGGAACCCTCGAACGTCAGGGCAAGAAGTACGGCCTGGTGATGAAGACCGTCTTTCCGGAGGTCCGCAACGGCCAGTTCCGGACCTGGTGCTACCTCACCGGCGAACGGCCCGAGAACATCCGATCCGGGCAGACCTATACCGTGAACCTCGAACTGGGCCAGCCGACCGAGGCCATTATCATTCCGCGCGGAGCGTTCTATCAGACCACCGGCGGCAGCTGGATCTTCGTCGTCTCGCCCGACGGCAAGACGGCCTACCGCAGGCCCGTGAAGATCGGGCGGCAGAACCCCCGGTACTATGAAGTGCTCGAAGGGTTGGACGACGGCGAACAGGTCATCACGTCGAGTTACGAAACCTACGGCGACAATCAGGTCTTGCAGCTGCAGTAGTCGAGGAGGGGGACCGTCGGTCCGAAGATTTCCCGCCTCGCGTGTGCGGGGCGGAGGAATGGCGGGGGTGGACGGTAGTCGGGCGGAGGAGACGGTATGACCGCCCGGCCCGTTTACTCGCCGAGGGCGGGGACCTTGTACGGCCTCTTTGATGGCTCTCTCTTGCGGCCGCCTGTTGAGGCGGGAACCTTTTGCGGCCTCTTTGATGGCCCTCTCTTGCGGCCGCCCGCCGGGGCAGGCCGAAACAAACCGAACAAACACAACGAAACACGATGATTTTACGAAATTTTCTGACCACCTTGCGTCGATTCAAGATGGCCAGCGGATTGAATATCCTGGGTCTGAGCATCTCTTTCGCCGCTTTTGTGGTGATCCTGATGCAGGTGAGCTACGAACAGGGGTTCGACAAAGGATACCCGAAACAGATCTACCGGGTGCAGATGACCGATAGCGCCGCTTTCGGCGGCGTATGGTTTCCGCGTCCGATGTGCGACATGCTGCTCGATGCGTCGCCCGCCGTCGAGGCCGGCACGCTTCACGGAGGGAGCTGGGGCGACAGCTATATCTCGTTGGAGCGGAACGGTTCGAAGACCGCCGGTTTCGAGATGATCCATACCGTCTATCCCGATGAGGCCGAGGTCTTCGGCTACGAGTTCACGGAGGGCGATCCGAAGGTTTTCCACGACCACACCCGAGTGGCCCTGTCGCAGAGCATGGCCCGGAAGCTCTTCGGCACCGACCACGGCATCGTCGGACAGTTCCTGACGGTCGAGGACCAGACCGACGACCAGGGCAACAAACGCAAATTCGAGGTCGGAGCCATCTACCGCGACTTTCCGGCCAACTCTTCCACCAACAACGGCATCAAACGGAAGATCGACCCGGGAGATAACAACGGAAATTGGAACAACTGGAACTATAACTTTTATGTGACGCTCGTCCCGGGCAGCGATCCGGCCGAGGTCGAAAAGCAGTTCGCCGCGAAGTTCACCGATTTCGACGGCAAGCCGATGTATTTCAAGCTCATGCCCATTCAGGATGTCTATTACGCGATGGACATCGAACAGGATTACGCCCCGAAGGGGAGCCGCGCCACGATGAATATGCTGCTGGCCATCGCCCTGCTGGTGATCGGCATCGCGGCGGTGAACTTCGTCAACTTCGCTACGTCGCTCACCCCGCTCCGCATCAAGAACATCAATACCCGGAAGGTGCTGGGGTCGTCGGTCGCCGGGCTGCGGGCCGAACTGATCGCCGAATCGGTGGGGATCGCCCTGCTCAGCTTCGGACTCGGACTCCTGTGGGTCTACGGGCTGAGCCAGACGGCATTCAACGACCTGATATCGGGCGGCATCTCGTTTTCGGTCTATGGCGGGGTCATCTGGCTGGCGGCGGGCGTAGCGTTGGCCGTGGGGCTGTTGTCGGGCCTCTATCCGGCGTTCTATACCACCTCTTTTCCGCCGGCGCTGGTGCTCAAGAAAGGGTCGTTCGGCATGTCGCCCAGCGGACGCAAGCTCCGGACCCTCTTGATCGGCTTCCAGTTCGTGGTCTCGATCGGGTTGATCGTGGCGGCCCTCTTCCTCCAGCTCCAGAACCGATACCTCCGCCGGTTCGACACCGGAATGGACCACGAACAGGTGGCCGTCGTGGCATTGAACAACGAACTGGCCAAGAGCGAGGCGAGGGAAACGGTGGCCAATGAGCTCAAAACGAGCGCCCAGATCGAGGATGTCGCTTTTGCCTACACGAAGATCGGCCTCACGGACGAGTACATGGGGTGGACCCGGTCGCTGAGCGACGGACGGGATATGCGTTATTCGTGTTGTCCGGTGTCGTGGAACTTTCTGCGGGTGATGGGGATCCCGGTGGTCGAAGGACGCGACTTCACCGAAGAGGACGCGCACAAGGAGGGGACGCAGATCTTCAACCAGGCCGCCATGCGGCAGTACGGACTCACGATCGAGGACCGGGTCAACGACGAGCCGATCGCGGGGGTGGTGCGGGACTTCAACTTCGCTTCGCTGCGCAACTCCATCGCGCCGCTGAGCCTCTATGAGTACGGGGCGAACCCCTGGACGCCGCTGCGGTATGCCTACATCAAGATCGTGGGCGACCCTTATGCGGCGGTGGACCACATCAAACGGACGATAGCCAAATTCGACCCCCTCTTGCCGGTCGAGGTCGAGTTCTTCGACACGGCCTTCGACACCCTCTACCAAAAGGAACGCAAAACAACGGCTCTGATTCTGGTCTTTTCGCTCTTGGCGGTGGTGATCTCGCTGGTGGGGGTCTTCGGACTCGTGTTGTTCGAGACCCAGTACCGCAAAAAAGAGATCGGCGTGCGCAAAGTCATGGGAGCCACGGTGGGCGAAGTGCTCGGGATGTTCAACCGGCAGTTCGTTTGGCTGGTGGGGATCTGCTTCGTGGTGGCGGCCCCGTTGGCGTGGTACGGAGTGCGGGAGTGGCTCGCGACGTTCGCTTATCGGACGCCGATTTACTGGTGGGTCTTCTTGGTGTCGCTGTTGATCGTGCTCTTCATCACGCTGCTGACCGTTACGGTCCAGAGCTGGCGCGCGGCTACGGCCAATCCGGTCGACGCCCTCAAGGCCGAATAAAACAAAAAATAAGAATCGAATTGCTATGAAAACGATATTTCGGAACTTGTGGATCACCCTGCAGCGGTTTCGGCTGGCTTCGACGCTCAATATAGCGGGTTTGGGCGTCGCATTCGGGGCTTTTGTCCTGATTTTGGCGCAGGTGGATTACGAACGCTCGTTCGATCGGTTCCACCCGGCGGCCGACCGAATCTATCGGGTCGAAATCTGTTCGCCGCGGCGGAATATCCCGCTCGGCAACTATGCGCCGACTCTGCCGTATCCGTTGGCCGAGGCGATCCGGAGCACGGTGCCGCAGGTGGAACGGGTCGCGGTGGTGGACGGCCGCGGCCGGACGCTGAACGTCGCGGCCGACCGCGCCGCGGGAGAGAGAACGGTGTACGAGGAACATACGCGCGAGATTACGCCGTCGTTTCTTACCCTGTTCGACATGCAGCTCACCGAGGGCCGGGGAATGACCTTGGATCGTACCTCGGCGTTGATTCCGGCTTCGTTGGCCCGAAAGTTTTTCGGCTCGGAATCGGCTGTCTGGCGGCAGCTGGCTCCGGCCGAGACCGATTCGCTGATCGGTTGGCGACCCGAGATCCGTGTCGGAGGGGTCTATCGCGATTTCCCGGCCAACTCGATCTTCGCCAACGACATCTATCTTCCGATGGACGATCGCGAGCTCGACCGGTGGGACCGCAGCAACTACCACATCTATCTCCGGTTGGCGCCGGGCGCCTCGGCCGACGAGGTGGCCCGCACGATCGACCGCATCGAATACCCGAACCGCGATGAACAGGCCGAACTGAGGCTCATGCCGATTACCGGGATCTATTACGCCCGGGACCTCGTGCAGGACAATGCTCCGAAGGGGAACCGCGCCTCGACGCGAATCCTGATGGCCATCGCCCTGCTGGTGGTCGGCATCGCGGCGGTCAACTTCGTCAACTTCTCGCTGGCGCTCGCGCCGGTGCGGATGCGGGGGATCAATACCCGCAAAATACTCGGCTCGTCGGTCGCCGCGCTCCGCGGAGCCCTGATCGCCGAAGCGGTGGTCATGACGGTCGGAGCCTATGTGTTGGCGCTCGGCGCAGTGTGGTATATCGGTCGTTCGCCGTTCGCCGACTCTTTGGCCGGCGCCGCGACGGCTTTCCGGAGTGTCGGCGTCTTGATCCTCGGCGGGGCGGTGGCGCTGCTCACGGGGGTGGCGGCCGGCATCTACCCGGCGGTCTACACCACCTCGTTCCCGCCGGCCTTGGCGGTCAAGGGCAATTTCGGACTTTCACCCAAAGGACGGGCCTTGCGGAATGTGCTGGTCGGGTTCCAGTTCTCGGTCTCGATGGCGTTGATTATCGGCGCGGCCTTCATGAACCTGCAGAACAGCTACCTGGCCGGGCGACCGATCGGCATGAATCGGGGCGGAGTGGTCGAAGTGCCGCTCAGCAAACGCATCTTCATCAATCGGCACGCTTTTTTCGGTCGGCTCGCCGACGATCCGGCGGTGAATGCCGCGGCACTGACCGAAGCGCCGATGTTTCGCGACCGGTACGACAATTTCGGGCTGAATTTCCGCGGCGAGACCATCAACTTCGGCAACCTGGGCGTTACGTCGGCCTTCACCGAGTTGATGGAGATCCGTATCTTCGAGGGGAGGGGGTTTGTCGAGGGGGACGACCGGGCCGAGGGCGGCACCCGGGCGATCTTCAACCGGACGGCCCGTCAGGCCTATGGGTTGGAGCTGGGCGACCGGCTCGATTTCGGCCCGCAACAGATCGAAGTCATCGGGTTTATGGAGGATGCCAATTTCGAGTCGTTGCACAAATCGGTCGGGCCGTTCGCCTTGACGAACATCGGGGCGGGGGAGTGGAGTTATCTGCCGACGGCCTATGTCCGGTTGGGCGCGGGCGACCCGACGGAAACCCTGAAGCGACTCGGCGGATGGGTGGCCGAGCTGGATCCTACGGCGGTGGTGGATGTCCATTTCCTGGACGAAACGGTCGAGGCCCAGTACCGAAACGACCGGCGAATGGGAAATCTGATTACGCTGTTTTCGCTCCTGGCGGCGGTGATCTCGTTGGCGGGAGTCTTCGGGCTGGTGGTTTTCGAAACCCAGTACCGGCGCAAAGAGATCGGTGTGCGAAAGGTCATGGGGGCGACGGTGAGCGAGATTCTCGGGATGTTCAACCGGCAGTTCGTTTGGCTGGTGGGGATCTGCTTCGTGGTGGCGGCCCCGTTGGCGTGGTACGGGGTGAGGGAGTGGCTCGCTACGTTTGCCTACCGAACGCCGATTTACTGGTGGGTCTTCTTGGTGTCGCTGTTGATCGTGCTCTTCATCACGCTGCTGACCGTTACGGTCCAGAGCTGGCGCGCGGCTACGGCCAATCCGGTCGACGCCCTCAAGGCCGAATAAACAGCGCAGGTTCAGTCGCGCCACCGGTAGACGACCCCCATCTCGCACGAAGCGCAGTGGAACACCAGCTCCAGGCGGATGCCGTTGTTCAGAAGAAAGAGCCGCTCGCCGCGGCGCGTCGTCGGAAGCTCCCGCAGGCAGAGGCCCAGTTCGCGGCGCAGGCAGTAGGAGGTTCGCATCACCTCCCGACCCGTCAAGTCCGGGTCGGCCTGCGCCTCCAAGGCCCGTTCCGACGGCTCGAAACCCGCCGAACGGTAGAACCGTTCGGCCAGCGCGTTGGCGATGTTCGCCCGGTAGTCCGTCGCGAGACCCGGGTCTCGCGACGGTGGCACAGCCGGACGAACATACCCCGCCGGGCGCCGGTAGGCGGCTTGTCGGGCCGCCAGCAGTGCGCCGAGCAGCTCGCGGCGCCAGGCGTTCAGCTCGGCCGCCGGCACGAACGGCAAGGCTGTATCCGACGCAAAACCGATGGAGACTTCCGAAACCTCGAAAATCGTCCCCCCGCTCTTGCCGAAAGCCTGGCGAATGTTCCGCTCGGCCAACGCTCGATTCGCCGCCGGCTCGTAACCCTCTGCCCGCCACTGGAGCGAAACCGCGATGCCGGTCTCGTCGGTCGCCTCGATCCGTTCCGGACCGAACGTCACCCGCGCTCCGATGCGCCGTTCGGCCGTCGGCCGAAACGTCGGGTCGAAGTTCCGATACAGCTCCGTCCCGCCCGGAATGCGCACCGGTCGGTTCAATGCCAGTCGATCGCCCTCCGCCCGGTTCACCGAAGCCCCGGTCAACACCCCCTCCGGACTCACGAAACAGAGCCCGTCGCCGTTGTGGAGCACGACGCCGGGCCGCCGTCGGAGCGTCAGGGCAGTCCCTTCGCTTCGGACCGCCGTGCCGATCGCTTCGCCCATCGACCGCGCCTCCGGTGCCAATACACCGGCCTGTCGGCCCGTCCAAAAGTAGGTGGTGAATCCCCGCGAAAAACTCTTCTCCGGCTGCGGCTCGAAGTCGCACGTCACGCGCCCGACCGATGCCCGGGGAACGCCCGACTCCTCCAGCCGGCGATGATAATAAGCCGTGTTGTTCACCACGTACCCCGCCTCCTTGAGCCGCCCCTCGATCTTCAACGAACAGACGCCGGCCTCGATGAGTTCGCCGAGGCGGTCGCTGAGGTTCAGGTCGCGCATCGAAAGCAGCGACCGGTCGCGCAGCAGCACCTCGCCCCGGTCGTCGCACAGGTCGTACCGTGCCCGGCACGGCTGCGCACAGCTCCCCCGGTTGCCGCCCCGTCCGCACAGCGCATGGCCCAGGTAGCACTGGCCGCTGTACGAGACGCAGATAGCCCCGTGCACAAAGGCCTCCAACTCGACCTCCTCCGGCACGGCGGCTCGGATGGCCCGGATCTGTTCCAGCGACGCGCCGCGTTCCACGACGATGCGCGAAAACCCGGCCGAGGCCAAAAACGCAGCCCGTTCGGGCGTCAGGTTGAAAGTCTGGGTCGAGGCGTGCAGGGCGATCGGCGGCAGATCCATCTGCGTGAAAGCCATGTCCTGCACGATCAGCGCATCCACCCCCGCCTCATAAGCCTCCCAGGCGCTCTGCCGGGCCGCCTCCAACTCGTCGTCGAACAGCAGCGTGTTCATCGTCACATACACCCGTGCCCCGAACCCATGCGCATAGGTGGCCAGCTCGGCGATCTCCTCCATGCGATTCCCCGCCGCACTCCGTGCCCCGAACCGCTCTGCCCCGATATACACGGCATCGGCTCCCGCCCCGATCGCCGCCCGCCCCACCGCCGCGCTTCCCGCCGGTGACAACAACTCTACTATACTCATATTTCTATTTATTTTACAAACCGTGCTTTGCAACTGGATAGAACTGTTCTTTTTGTGAACAAAAAGAACCAAAAAAACTTTCGGGAATGCTGTCGCATTCCATGGGCTGCCGTAGTCAAGAGCCTTGGAGCCTTTCTTTTGGGGTGGCATTTTTTGTGGGCGCGCCTAAGGTTTTTCGCAGCCTAAGCGCGTCCACAAAAAATGCCACCCCAACAACGGGGCCAGAGCATTAGCTTGCGGAGCTTAAGGCGTAGCGTACGCTAGCTGAAAGTCTTTTGGGTACCTTTTCTTCAGAAAAGGTACAGTACCCTCCCATCGCTAAAAACGGATTAAAGTATGAAATAAATAGAGTTAGTTTGTGGTATCGGGGAGTTGGATGAGCGTACAGACGTTGTTTTGGCCGAACGCGTCGGCGGCAGCCTGGCGGATCGACTCCGGAGTCAGCGAACGGAGAGCCGATTCGTAGCTCGTGTATCGGTCGTTGTCGCTCAGGTACCAGTTGGTGAGGTAGCCCATCCAGGTGCTGTTGTGGATCAGTCCGTCGCGGTATTTCTTGAGGAAAAACTCTTTGGTTTTGGCCACCTCTTCGTCCGTAGCGCCGCCGACCGACAGCGCTTCGATCTCCTGGGTCACCAGCGGCAACAGTTCTTCGATTTTGGTGGTGTCGGTGTCGAAGCTGATCTGGTAGGCGAAGCGCGGGAGCGGCACCTTTTGGTTGGTCAGCGCGACCCGTACGCCGTACGTTCCGCCGCGTTCCTCGCGGATCGAACGCGTGTAGCGCATTTCGAGGATGTAGCGGATCGCCTCCAGGTTCAGGCTCCGTTCCAGCGTGTAGGGCAGTGTCCCGGTGTGAAGCTCGATGGCCGTTACCTTGGGCGTTTGGAGCGGCGTTTTGTAGACGTTCTGCACCACGCCCGGAACCGGCAGGACGAGGTGGTCGCCCCACTGCGGCGCGTGTTTGCGGCGCGCGGCGGGCAGCGAACCGAGGTACCGTTCGGCCAGCGGGCGCAGCGAATCGACCGAGATGTTACCCACGAACAGGAAGGTCATGCCGTCGGCGTTCGAGAAGAACCGACGGTACAGCGCCTCGGTCCGTTCGAGCGAAACGGTCTCCAGCACCCGTTCGCTCAAGAGCATGAAGACCCGTGGGTTGTGGCCGTAGACGGTCTGCATCAGGCTGTCCTGCAGGATGTAGCTCGGGTTCGAGACCATGCTCGGCAGCAGGGAACGGTACTGGTTCAGGAGGACGTTCCAGTCGGCGGGCTCGAACCGCGGCGCGGTGTAGTACAGGTAGACGAGCTGCAGGAGGGTCTCGATGTCGCGCGGCGAGCAGCTGCCGCTGAAGCCCTGCGACAGCGAACCGATCGTCGGACTCACCGATACGAGTTTGCCGGCGAGCAGTTTGTCGAGTTCGGTGTGCGAGAAGTCGCCCACACCGCTCAGATCCAGGAATCCGGACAGCATCCCCAGGTTGTAGAGGTCCGTCGGATCGGCCACGGTGGTGGTACCGCCGCGTTGGAAGGCGTTCATCTGCACTTCGTCGGCCTTCAGCTCGGTCGGCTTCACGATCACCCGAACGCCGTTACGGAGCGTCAGCACTGTCGAACCGTATTTCCCCTCCTGGCTCCGCATCGTTCGCGAACCTTTCAGCCGCGAAGCGTCCAACAGCTCCCGTCCCTGGATGTCTTCCGTATAGGCCGCGATCTCCTTGTTCTTTACCGCTTCGACCACCGTCAGCACGTCGGCTTCGGTGGGCAAGGCGACCCCCTTTTTCGCCGGCAGCGCGATCAGAATCGCGCTGTTGCGGTCGTGGATCCACGATGCCGCCTCGGCGTTCACGGCCTCCAGCGTAATCGCCTCCAGCATCCGGCGCGTGATCCGCAGGTCTTGTTCCGGAGTCAGGTACGGCGTCCCGTTCTCGAAGTGGGCCATGTAACTGTTCGCAAACTCACCGTTCTTCCGGTCGTTGCGGTTCTCGAAATAACTCTCCGTGCCGCGCAGGATCTCGGTCTTGGCGCGGTCCAACTCCGACTGCGTGAAGCCGCCGCGTTGCATCCGGTAAGCCTCCGTGTACAACGCCTCCAAGGTCCGAAGGGCCTCTCCCTCGCGGGCCGTTCCGCTCAGGAAAAAGGCATCGAACGGGCGGACCACCTCGCCGTACCCGCCGCCGGCGTTCAGGAACGGCGCGTTTTCCTGTCGTGCCAGCTCGCTGAATCGCTCGTTCAACATCCGCCCGGCCAGCGAGTGGATATATTCGTAATAAATGCGCTCCATCCCCGTGGCCCGTTCGGTGAGCGGCCGCTCGCGGAACAGGACCTGGACGGAGGTTGACGGCAGTTCCGGATCGGAAGCCACCGAGACCAACGGCCGCTCGTTATCGGCCACCTCGATTCGCGCACGAGGGGTCTGCACCTCCGCCGGTTTCAGGTCGGCCATCGTCCGCCGCAGCTTCTGTTCCATGCTGTCCACGTCGAAATCACCGACGATCACAAAAGCCTGCATATCCGGCCGGTACCACTTCCGGTAGAAGTCGCGCAGCTCCTGGTGCCGGAAAGTCCGGAGCACCTCCTGGTTGCCGATCACGTTCCGACGGGCATAGAGCGAGTGGTTGAACAACACCGGAGCCTGCTGTTCGAAGATCCGCCGGCGGGCGCTGTTCCCCTGCCGCCACTCCTCGATAATCACCCCCCGCTCTTTGTCGATATCCGCGCCGTCGAGGGTGATGTGTCCGGCCCAGTCGTGCAGCACGAGCAGCGCCGAGTCGATGATCCCTTCCCGGGTCAGCGGCACGTTCGTAATCAGATACGTGGTCATCTCCTGCCCGGTGGCGGCGTTGAGGTTCTCGCCGAACCGGACCCCGATGCTCGACAGCCAGTCGATCATCGTGTTCCCGGGGAAGTGGTCCGAGCCGTTGAAAGCCATGTGTTCCAGAAAATGGGCCAGGCCGTTCTGAGAATCCTCTTCCTGGATGGCTCCGACTTTATAATAAATATGGAAGTCGGCTCGCTGGGCCGGTTTGGCGTTGTGCTTGAGGTAGTAGGTGATGCCGCTGGGGAGCTTTCCCACGCGCACGGTGCTGTCTACCGGCACGGCTTCGTCGGCCGAGGGACGCTGGGCCCAGGCGGAGCCTCTCGCCCCGAACCATAAGCAGGCCAACAAAAGAGCGCTCAGATGCAGATAACGTTTCATAACTATCAGTAAAATTTCAGGTGGGTTTTTTCTTTTCGGTTTGCCGAGGGGCTGTCCGTCCCCCTCAAAAACAAGGCTAAAGTTACTTTTATTTCTTAATTTTACAACGATTTTGTGTGAAGCTGTTGTGTGCTCGGGATGTTTTTTCCGCCGTCCGGCCCCAGCGATACGAAGTATCGCCAGCCCACCGTAAGGCCCCGTTGGGGCTTTTGTCGGGGTTCTCTCGACCTTAGTAGGCGGCCCGCGC
>CAJTNK010000023.1:4716-23866 GCA_910577885.1 uncultured Rikenella sp. | reverse complement strand
GGGCGTTTTGCTGGCCTGTCGGGCGAGAAAGCCGTAGTTGAAGCCCAAGTAGCGGGCATCGGAACCCGTAAACGTCGACGACCAGCTGTACCCGCGGGCGTTCCGCTTGTCCGAGTCAAATCCAGTCTTCGAGTGCCGAGCGGCACCCCGGGGCCGGGGGCCGCTCGGCACTCCAACCGGGGTTTTGCATAGCCTTAAGGGGGGCGACGGGCCGAATTTTCTCGGTCAGAGCTTTCTCGGCCGGCCCGGTAAAACATCTTGTGGGGGCGGTTCACGTGCTCGGCGGCAACCACGGCGTGCCTGGGGGAGCTTGTTTGAACAACGGACGTAAGAAAAAGGGGAGCGGATTGCGAAAATCGTGTTATCTTTACAAGAAATTCGACTCGCACCCCGCCCCGGACGCAATGACCGGACGGGAATGAACGTTTGGAACTACGATGGACTTTATCAGTATCAGCCTCTTGGACGTGATCGACGTGTTGGTGGTGGCCCTGCTCTTTTACCAGGTCTACCGACTGATACGGGGGACTGCCGCCATGACCATTTTTGCCGGGATATTCATCGTCTATCTGCTGTGGGTGGTGGTCAAGGCGTTGAATATGACCCTGTTGAGCTCCATTATGGGGCAGGTCATCGGGGTCGGGGTCCTGGCGCTGATTATCGTCTTCCAGCAGGAAATCAGGCGGTACCTGCTGCTGCTCGGGAGCCGGTATTCGAAGGCCAAGAACAAATTCGTGCGGCGCATCTTCCGGTCGGCCGGCCGGGGGGCGCAGGTGCAGTGGACCGAAGAGGTGGCACGGGCTTGCCGGGATATGGCTGCCACGTATACCGGGGCGTTGATCTGCATCGAACGACAGGGGGATTTGGGGGCCTATGCCGCGACCGGCGATACGATCGATGCACGGATCGATGTTCGGTTGATCGAAACCATCTTCTTCAAAAACAGTCCGTTGCACGACGGGGCGATTATTATCAAACAGGGGAGGATTCATGCGGCGCGGTGCATCCTGCCGTCGTCCGACAACCCGCATATTCCGCCGCATTACGGGATGAGGCACCGGGCGGCGATCGGGCTCACGGAACACAGCGACGCCGTCGTGGTGGTGGTGTCGGAGGAGCGGGGGCGGATTTCGATCGTCGAGGCCGGCGAGATCACCTCCGTCAACGACCCGGACACGATGGGCGAAAAACTCGGGCGCATTTTGTCGGCATAAGGATTTTTGCCTAACTTTGGGGCATACGCGGCGCGGTTTTTTCGCTCCGATGAGCGGATTGATCGCTCGCTTTCAGTGGCTTACAAATTAAATCAAACAATTTTCGATACACATGGCAAATCAAAAGAAATTCATCACCTGCGACGGGAACTATGCTGCGGCCCATATCGCTTATATGTTCAGCGAGGTGGCGGCGATCTACCCGATTACGCCGAGTTCGACGATGGCGGAGTATGTCGACGAGTGGGCGGCGCAAGGGAAGAAGAACATTTTCGGCGAAACGGTGCGTGTCCAGGAGATGCAGTCCGAAGCAGGGGCGGCGGGGGCTGTACACGGCGCTTTGCAGGCGGGGGCGTTGACTACGACTTACACCGCGTCGCAGGGGCTGCTGCTCATGATCCCGAACATGTATAAGATTGCCGGGGAACTCTTGCCGGCGGTGTTCCATGTCAGTGCGCGGGCTTTGGCGGCGCAGGCGCTGTCGATTTTCGGGGACCATGCCGATGTCATGTCTGCGCGGCAGACCGGGTTTGCCATGCTGGCCAGCGGGTCGGTGCAGGAGGTGATGGACTTGTCGGCGGTTTCGCACTTGACGGCTATTAAAGGGCGGGTGCCGTTCATCAACTTCTTCGACGGTTTCCGGACCTCGCACGAGATTCAGAAAATCGAAGAGTTCGATACCGAGGCGCTCAAGTCGCTGATCGATATGGATGCTTTGCGGGCGTTCCGGGAACGGGCGCTGAATCCGGAGCATCCGGTGACCCGCGGGACGGCGCAGAACCCGGATATCTACTTCCAGAGCCGGGAGGCGGCCAATCGGTTTTATGATGCCGTGCCGGATATGGTCAATGACTATATGGCGAAGATTAGTGCCATTACCGGGCGGGAGTACCATCCGTTCAACTATTATGGGGATCCGGAGGCCACGGAGGTGGTCATTGCGATGGGCAGTGTGACGGAGACCATCAAGGAGGTCATCGATATGCTGCGCGCGCAGGGGAAGAAGGTCGGGCTGGTGTCGGTGCACTTGTACCGGCCGTTCAGCGCCAAGTACTTCTTGCAGGCGGTGCCGAAGACGGCGCGGCGGATTTGCGTGCTCGACCGCACGAAGGAACCGGGGGCGAATGGGGATCCGTTGTACCTGGATGTGCGCGAGATTTACTATGCGATGCCGGAAAACGAGCGTCCGATGATTATCGGGGGACGCTATGGCTTGTCGTCGAAAGATACCACGCCGGCGCAGATGATCGCTGTTTACGAGAACTTGGCGCAGGCGGAACCGAAAAACCAGTTTACGGTCGGGATTGTGGACGACGTGACCTTCAAGTCGCTGCCGGTGGGCGAAGAGGTGGCTGCCGGGGATGCTTCCACGTATGAGGCCCGGTTTATCGGGTTGGGATCTGACGGGACCGTGGGGGCCAACAAGAACTCCATCAAGATTATCGGCGGCGCGACGGATAAGTATTGCCAGGCATACTTCTCGTACGACTCCAAGAAGTCGGGGGGGTATACCTCTTCGCACTTGCGGTTCGGCGACCGGCCGATTCGCTCGACCTATTTGGTGACCACGCCGAACTTTGTGGCGTGTCATGTGCCGTCGTATCTCGGGAAGTACGACCTGCTCAAGGGACTCAAGGATGGGGGGACGTTCCTCTTGAATGCCGTGTGGGATGAGGAGACCACGAAGAAGCATTTGCCGGATGATATGAAAAAATACCTGGCGGAGCACAAGATCAACTTCTATATTATCAATGCCACGAAGATCGCGTCGGAACTCGGGCTGGGGTCGAGGACCAATACCATCATGCAGTCGGCGTTCTTCAAGGTTAGTGAAGTGATTCCGTACGACCAGGCGGTCGAAGAGATGAAGAAGGCGATTTATAAGTCGTATGGTAAGAAGGGCGAGGATATCGTCAATAAGAACTATGCGGCGGTGGATGCCGGGGGCAAGAATGTCGTGAAGGTCGAAGTGCCGGCGGAATGGGCTTCGTTGACGGTGGCGGCGAAGACCGTGGATCCGTCGCGGCCGGAGTTCATCACCAAGATTGTCGATCCGATCAATGCGCTGGCGGGCGACGATCTGCCGGTTTCGGCGTTCGTGGGACGCGAAGACGGGACTTGGGAAGCAGGGACGGCGGCGTTCGAAAAACGCGGGATTGCGGCCAAGATCCCGGCTTGGAAACCGGAAAACTGTATCCAGTGTAACCAGTGTGCCTATGTTTGTCCTCATGCGGCTATCCGGCCGTTCCTGATGACCGAGGCCGAAGCAGCTGCGGCGCCGGCAGGGATGCCGATGGTGCAGGGGATCGGGACTTTCAAGGAGTACAAGTTTAAGATTCAGGTGTCGCCGCTGGATTGTACGGGTTGCGGCAACTGTGCCAATATCTGTCCGGCACCGAAAGGCAAGGCGCTGGTGATGGAGCCGATGGAGGCTCAGTTGGCCGATGAACAGCCGCGGTGGGAGTACCTGCATGGGCAGGTGGGCTACAAGTCGACGGTGGCGGACAAGACGCAGACGGTGAAGAACTTGCAGTTCGCACAGCCGCTGTTCGAGTTCAGTGGGGCTTGTGCGGGGTGTGGCGAGACGCCGTACATCAAGACCATTACCCAGCTGTTCGGCGAACGGATGATGGTGGCCAATGCCACGGGGTGTTCGTCGATCTACGGGGGGTCGGCTCCGTCGACGCCGTACTGCAAGGATTTGGCGTCGGGATGCGGACCGGCGTGGGCCAACTCGTTGTTCGAGGACAATGCGGAGTTCGGTCTTGGGATTCACATCGGGGTCGAAAAGATGCGCGAACGGCTCGCGTTGATTATGCGCGAAGCGATGGCGAACTGCGATTGCTGCACGGCGGAACTGAAGGCTGCTATGCAGGAGTGGATCGACGGGAAGGACAGCGCGGCGGCGTCGAAACAAGCGACGGATAAACTCTTGCCGCTGGTTGAGGCGTGCGGGTGCGACTATTGCAAGCAGATCGTCGAACTCAAGCAATACCTGATTAAGAAATCGCAGTGGATCTTCGGGGGTGACGGTTGGGCGTACGATATCGGCTACGGCGGGTTGGATCATGTCTTGGCGTCGGGCGAGGATGTCAATGTGCTGGTGATGGACACCGAGGTGTACTCCAATACGGGCGGTCAGTCGTCGAAAGCTACGCCGGTCGGGGCGGTGGCCAAGTTCGCTTCGTCGGGTAAGCGGATCCGGAAGAAGGACCTCGGGGCGATGGCGATGACTTACGGCTATGTGTATGTGGCGCAGGTGGCGATGGGGGCCAACCATAATCAATACTTGCAGGCGCTGAAGGAGGCGGAAGCGTTCCCGGGGCCGTCGCTGATTATCGCCTACGCGCCGTGTATCAACCACGGGAACAAGAACGGGATGGGCGTTTCGCAGCTCACGGAGAAACGGGCTGTGGAGTGCGGCTACTGGCACTTGTGGCGTTTCAACCCGCTGTTGGAAAAAGAGGGCAAGAATCCGTTCACCTTGGATTCCAAAGAGCCGGATTGGTCGAAGTTCCAGGAGTTCATCAACCAGGAGGTGCGGTATACCTCGCTGTTGAAGGCTTTCCCGCAGGAAGCGAAAGAGCTCTTTGCGGCTTCGGAAGAGAATGCCAAGTGGCGCTATAACAGTTACAAACGTTATGCGGCGATGCACTACGACGAGGCTCAGGCTGCGACGACGACCGATGCGGCGAAGTAATAAGCAGACGCGGCTGTCGTAGGGACTTCTGATAGAGGGCAGGCGGGGACTCGGTGTTAGGCTGAGTCCTTTGGCTCGGGCGATAGGTTCAGGGCGGTTTCACCAAAGAATCCTTTGGGTGAAGCTGCCCTGAACGTTTTTTTACGGGGAGGAGGGGAGGGGCGGCGAGCCGCAGCCTCGCGTTTCCTTCTACGCAAGAAAGGCAACCTTGAAAAGGTTGCCTTTCTTGCTTTTGAGCGGAAAACGAGGCTGTATTCGTGTCTCCAAGTCGCTGTATGTCAATGCTGTTGCAAAAAGCGCTTCAGTTTATGGTTATGGCCGGCCTGATCGGTACGAGCGGCCGTAGAGAAATACCGTGCCAGGCTCCGAACGGTGTCGTTTCCATGAAAGCGGGATTGTCGTCGCGCAGCTTCATGTCGCGATCCTTCAGGAGCCACCAGGGAAGTCCGCCCATGTCCCATTCGGCGCATACATACGGGCCGGGGCGGAGTATCACTTTCATCCCGTTTTTCGCGCACAGCTCTATGAAGTGGCGCAGGTCATTGTTGCCGGTGAAATCGAACTTGCCGGGCTCCCTCCTCGTGGGCGTTCCAGAACACATACAGGCAGATTGTGTTCATACCCAGCGCCTTGCATAACTGAATGCGATTCTCCCAATAGTCGCGGGGGATGCGCGGATAATGCAGCTCGGCGGCTTTGATCACGAAAGGCTTGCCATCGAGCATAAAGGAGCCTTTGCCGGCCTCGAACGTGGATGCCTTGCCGCCCCAAGACTGCCAGGCGGAAAGTAAAAGCGGCAGGAGAAAAACCAGCGGGGCAAGGGTTCTTTTTATTGACCTGTTCTTTGGTTCGTTTTGCTTTGTTTTTCGATCGTTCTGAGACGTGTCGGAGCGAGATTGCGCCGGGGACGAAACGCTCGGAACGCATATAGGCGAGTATGCTTGCAAGGAGCTGTCGACTGGCGATGTCGTCCGATGCAGCCGATTCCGGGTCAAGCGGATCGGAAGCACGGATTATTAAGCGCCCTTTGCCCACGCGTTTGCTTCGTACGGCATCCCGAGTGCGCGGTTGTTGGTAAAGTTGTCGATAACCTCTATGATCGGTGTTGATCCTGCGACAGAATCACTGAAAATCACGCGGCCGCGTTTCAGCCGATGCCACCGCGACTTCAAAACTGCGGGGGCAATTCAGGTCGGGATACGCCGCATCTTGTCCGATTTCATGCGAAGTGAGCGGAGCAGTGGCCCGACCTGCATAGGCTGTTTCGCCGGGTCGGATACAACGGCTGCGGCCTCCTCGGCGCAGGCCCTCAGAGTGTCGGGGGCGGCCTGATCCCGCAGCGTCGGTCGTGTCGGGCAAAGCAACGGTTACGGCAGGATATCCGCTCGGTTCGACCTTCCATTCTCCGGCCAGGTCGATGCGCTCACGGGCATGGCAGAGCATGGAGACGGCTCCGACAAAGAGAAGAGTGGTGATTAGGAAACGGTACATGTCATCCGGTCGATTATTGGTTCAACAGCTGGCGTATCGCATCCGAAGTGCCGCTGCCGTCCGTCTCGGGCGCGGGAGCGAACAGGGCCTTTACCTGGTGCGGTTCAAGCGACAACGCAGGATTGAACGCCGTGCGCCACCATCAACGGAAGCAGCCCGAATATCATCGTGAGCGCCGTCATCAGAATCGGTCGCCTCCTCGGGCGTTCCGTAGTTGCGCACCAGCGACCGCAGGCGATTCTCGGTCATCGGGAAGTAGACGTACATCGCCGCGTTGTCCGAGACGGTCGTCAGCGGCCGCAACGCTTCGGACGAACACCTGAGTCGGCTCTTCGAGGCCTTGCAACAGGGCGGATGCCGCTACCGCGAGCGGTTCCTGCTGCCGTACCGCGATGGCTATAAGACCGTTTCGGGAAGATTCTCCTTTTTCTTATTGAAAGAAAGTCCAATATGGCACGGTAAATCAATGCCATACTGATATGAAAAGAATCGGTTTGAGGTTCGTCTTATCTCTTTCGGCGTCGGCGGATACAGTCCGGGCCCGGCACGCTTCCCGATTACCTCTATACCCGCAGCTGTCCCGCTGATTTCGTCGGCAGCAGGGTCAAAGTATCCGACCTTGCTTTCTGGTCACTTCTCCGACGAGGATGACAGGATATTCATGCTGCGGTTCTACGAGACCGGCAGCTCGTTCCGCACCATTGCCGGACACATGGGCTGTGCATAGCCGGAGATGACGACAGACCGAAAGACCGGGACGTGTTCTCGACTCTACCCATATAGCGGCAAGCACGCCTCAGCCCCCCGCATCTCGGACGGGAAACCGGGATTACCGGCGAGGCCGAATGGGGCAAGGCCGTTTCCGACTGCGAGGTGACGATTGGCGGTGATGGGTGAGCTACTCCGGCACATAGATGATTTCGCCGTTTTCGAGTTCATAGGCGACACCGACCTTTTTGCCTTTTTGCCCGCTTTGGGAGTCCTGATCCTCGGAGGGGGTGTAGCGGTTGATCTTTTCGCCCTCCTTGGTAATAATCTCCATATTCTCCGTGCCCGGGTTCTTTACCATCGTGAAGTCCTCCTTGCTGAACATCTCCGTCATGTCGTAACGGCTCACGAGCGCCACCATGAGCGCCACGGCGAAAACCATCGCTACGTCGAAGAGGTTGCTCACGACGCTCATCGGATCGTTGTCTTCCTCCCGTTTCAATAGTCTGCGTTTCATGCCCCGGTCCGTTTTTCATTCAACAGTTCGGCGACGAATTCAAGGTCGGTCATCTCTTTCAGGTACCAGCGCTGTTTGACCTGCCCCGTGATGAATCCGATGGCTGCGGCGAAGAGGCCGACCACCGTGGTGGCGAAGGCCACCTGCATGTTGTAGGCCATCGAGGCGATGTCGCCCGTCGAGAGGCCGACCAGCGCGGGTCCCATCGGGATCAGGGTTCCCATCAGTCCGAGCATAGGCCCCATCTTGCCGAGGGTCTTCGAGGTTGCGAGGTCCTTGTCCGCCCCGATTTCGAAATCGGCGAGCAGCCGCTGCCGCATCGCCGCACCGTCGGCTTCGAGCAGCCGGTTCATATAAGTTACCACGGGCGAGGGGTTCTTCTTGGGCAGGCGCTCCGAGAGTGTCGCGACATTGTCCCCGTTCAGCCCGTCCAGTTCCTTGCCCAGAAGGGCGGCTGTGCGCCGGATGGCCATATATTGCCCGAAGAAACCGCCTATCAGCAGCAGGGCCTGTCCGAAAAAGAAGATAAGCAATACGATGACAGGCACGAGCAGGCCTGTCGAGATCCAGTAGAGGATGTCCGAGATGCGGTTCATAATTCTATCTGTTTTTGATTGTTCATTGTACATGCAGGTTTTCTCGCCTCGGCATAGCCCGAACCAGTTCGGTTCTGCGCTCGGCTTGCCGAAAACATTCGTTTCAATCCGATACCGTGCCGTATGATGCCTCCGATCAGGCCGAGCACGGCCAGCCCGCACACCCCCGCCAGAGCTGCCGGGTCTACTTCGCCGATTCCGGCGACGGCCGTACGGCCGTTCACCGTGGCGACGACTCCCAGTATGGCGATGAGCGCGTTGGACAGGAACAGCACTTCGAGGCGTATCTCTTTTTCGGGCAGCAGCCGTTTAATGCCGTATGTCGCCAGCGGTATGGCGACAAACACCGCCCCTGCCGCCGACCACGCCACGAGCCGGAACGATGTGCCGGGCAGGGCGAATAGGACCGACACCAGCAGGCTGAACAGGACGGGGAAGACGAGCACGCCGGGAAACCACCTCAGGATGCGGTATGTCCATAGCGTCAGCGGTTTCACCTTGCCCGATGTCCGGATATGGGCGGACAGAACGCAGAATGCCATCTGTACCGCGACCTCCAGCGTCAAGATCACTGCCACGTCGAGCATCAGCGCGGAGTCCGAAAGCCAGCCGGCGATCTGCGACTTCGACTGTTCGACCGCATAGGGCCGCATCAACCCCATAAAGAGCGCGCAAACGGCCGCCGAGCAGGCCACTGCGTATTTCTTCCGGTAGGTCTGCTTCAGGATGTAATTGAAGCAGACCAGCATCATCATGACCCATAGGACGGTTTCCATTATTCCTCCATCTTTTTGCGGCGCCGGCGTACCGTCCAGAGCAGCGCGGTTATCGCCACGAGCACCAGAACGGCTGCCGCCGTGTTGCTGACTATCGTCCTTGTCTTGTCGGACGCATTCATCTCCTCTCGTTTGAGTACCATGCTTCTCTCTTCCGAGAGCGAGGCCTCGCGGATGTCGCGGATGTTCCGTTCATACCGGTCGGCCGCCTCCGGCGCGGTTTTCGATGCGATGAATTCGCGCAGCTTCGCATTGTTGCAGACGAATCCCGAGCAGGAGGGTTTGTATTTCTCCACCAAACCGGTGTGGAGTTCGGCGATGGCCTTCAGCCGCTCCGCCGACGCGTCCCACATTCCTTTGCGGGCCGCCTCCATCATGACGGCCGTCATCTCTTCCAGGGCGGCGGGATTCTGCCGTTCGAAATAGTCCTGTACGCCCAGGCCGAACTTGTCCTGCACATATACGTCGTATATCCCGTCCCACAGTTCGTTGTCTATGGCATCGGGTTTCATCACGTTCCAACCGTAGGTGTTCTGCACGATTTCGGCGAATCCGGCAGCGGCACCCGCCCCGCCCTTCATCTTCTCGCGGATGTATGCCGGGTTGAAGATGGTGGTGCGGCTCTCCACGCCGACGGCCTCTTTCAGCTCCTGCATGCGCATGTTGTTGCGGTTGCGGTAGTCGCTCATATATGCGTCGGGTTCCTTGCCCGTGACATTGCGCACGGCGAGGTTCAGCCCTCCCATGAACTCGTATACGTGGTCGAGGCTCAGTGCTCCCCATGTATGGCTCTGGCGGGGCTGTACGACGGCGTCCGTGTTGCCGAGCGCCGCTTCCAGCGCGAACTGCCGGACCTCTTCCCAAGCCTTTTCGCTGCCGTAGTACGCCCCCATGTTCCGCAGGTAGATGTCTGCGATCTCGGCGCTGTTTTCCCAGCGGTCGCCGCTCTGCACCATTCCGGTGATGCCCGTGCCGTAGTTGCCGTTCACGCCGCCGAACACCCGGTAGGTCGAGACCTCGCGGGCCTCTTTGGGCGAGAGTCCCTTTTCGACGAGGGAGCGTTCGGCATCGACGACGCTCTGCGCCACGAAGTTTTCATGCTTGTCATCCTTTGCGGCGGCAGCCATCTCCACGGCGCGCGAGATCAGGAACAGACGCGATGCGGCGATGTCGCGCAACTGTCCGCTGGTCTGCACCACCACGTCGATGCGCGGTCGGCCGAGTTGTTCGGAAGGAATCAGGCGGATGTCGGTCACTCTGCCGAATGCGTCGCGGACGGGCTCGACCCCCAGCATATAGAGGACCTGTGCGACGGTGGCGCCTTCGGTTTCGATGAACTCGCAGCTCCAAAGCGTGTAGCTTACCTTGCGGGGAATGGAGTCGTTGTGCCGTTCCCGATACATCCTGACGGTGTTCTCCGCCAGCTCCCTGCCCCGTTCCCATGCGACCTCGCTCGGCGTAGCCTCGGCATTCACGGCATAGAGGTTGCGTCCCGTCGGTACGGTGTTCGGGTTGGCGATGGGGTCGCCGCCCGGCGAGGGTGCCGTGTAGCCTCCGTTCATCGCATGGAGCAGCGATGCGAGTTCGGCTTCGGGGCTCCGCTCCAGGGCCGATGCGTAGTTCCCCACGTTGCGGATGGTGCGCTCTGTCTCTGTAATCAAACGGGCGAGCTCCTTTTCCTCTTTCGTGTACTCCTTCATGCCCGTCTTCATCGCCGGCATGGCCTCCGCTCTTGCCTCGCTCTTTTCATCGCCGCCGTGTCCGGCGTTTTCGGGGTGTTTGTCGACTTTCGGAATCCATGACGGGTGTTTCGCACCGCTTCCTTTTCCGGCAGCGGCTCCCGCCGGATGCTTCATTGCTGCGCCGGAGCCCTGTATGGCCATCATTCTTGCCATCATGTCCTGCGGGGCATTGAGCGAGCGGGTGATCTCCCGCGCTTTGGCGAGTTCTTCGGGCGTAATGCCGGCTACCGCGCATATCCGGGCGTCGGAGGCTTGCTCGGAGCCGTTCAGGAGTCGGGTGACCAGTTCGCGTGCCGGGGTCAGGTAGCGGCGGGTAAAGAGCGACTTGTGCTTCTCCGTTTCACGGGTCGCCTTGCCGCGCCATTTGTCCAGTGCCAGCAGAGAATAGGCTATCGGTTCGGCCGACATGGCGTAAACGCTGCTGCGGATACGCTCCGCGGAGTAGGGCTCGCCCATCGTATAGAGTGCTCCCGTTACCTTTTCGTTGGACAGTTCCTCGGCGAAAGCCTCGATACGCGCGATATCCCGCTCGGTATAAGGCGTCGTGAGCAGGGAGTCCAGGCGCAGCTCGCGGTGGATGCCCAGCTCCACGGTCAGGCGTTTGACTTTCAGCGCGGCCTTCTCCGTATCGGGTTTGCCTTCGGCATAGAGGAGGTCGTTGTATTGCCTGACGGCTTCGCACAGCTCCTTATAGATGCCCCGCACGTCGCTCTCCATGAACGGAGGCGTCAGGTGCGATTGCAGCGTCGCATACGAGCGGCGCTTGGCGATCATTCCCTCGCCGACGTTGCCGATCGAGTAGACATAGAGGTGCGGAACCGCGCCCACCAGCGCGTCGGGCCAGTCGTTGCCGCACAACGCGGCCTGCTTGCGGGGCGTGAACTCCAGCGAGCCGTGCGTGCCGAAATGGATCATCACGTCGGCGCTGAAGCCGTACCGGGCCCAGAGGTAGGAGGCGATATAGGCGTGAGGCGGTGCGGCGTCCGTGCCGTGCACGATGGCGAAATCGTCGTCGCCCGCGCCTGCCGCCAATTGCGGCAGCAGCACGACATTGCCCAAGTCCACACGGGGCAGCGCCAGCTCGCCTTGTTCGGTAGAGAGATAGGAGCCCGGGAACTCGCCGTCGAGCGCCGCGACCTCCGCCATGCGTTCGGGCCGGACCGCTGCGGCCGTCCATTCGGCGTACTTCTGTGCCGAAATCAGTTCGGGGCCGCCGTTTTTCAGGAATTCGGCTTTGGCACCTCCGGCATAGGCATTGAACACGGATCCCTGACGCTGGATGAGCCGCTCCAGTTCCTCGGCCGATGCAGGCAGGTTCTCGACGCGGTAGCCCTCTCGCTTCATTCTGACCAGCAGGTGGTGGAGCGACGGGGCGACCTCCATGCCGGCCGCTGTCAGCGTGTTCTGTCCGGGACCTTTGTAGTAGTAAATGGCCACCCGCTTCTCGCTGTTGGGTTTGCTTTGCAGGTCGATGTGGCGGTTTACGGTCTCGACGAATGTTTCCAGACGTTCGGGGACGGCGTATGCCTGTTGCAGCCCCTCGTCGTCGAGACGGTGGCCGAAGAGCGCATACGGGCGTATGGCTCCGTCGATTTCGGGCATGACGATGCTTTGCGACAGGAAGCCGCCGTTCATTCCCATCTTGTCGTCCTCCCACTCATCGACCGGACGGTTGACGTTCAGGGGGGCGAACAGCGGAATGTCTTTCTTCGTGAGGTAGTCCACCATATAGTCGCCCATGCGTCCGTGGGCCATGTTGATGACGGCCGAGGGGCGTATCGAATCCGCCTGGCCGCTTCGCACCGCCGCCTGCATGTCGCGGACGCAGTAGACGGTGTTGCCCGTCTTTTCCAGCGCGGCGGCCAGTTCTTCCGGCTCTCCCATCCGCCCCGTGAGGATAATGCGCGGGGCGTTCTCTTTCATCAGGCCGTGCTTGCGCAGGAAGGACTCGTATTCGGCGACGCTGCCGAAATCCGTCTCCTCGTCTTCGGGGTTGGCCGGGTCCGTGTGGTAGAACTGCTTCCGCTCCCGTTCGAGCGGGGCGTCGGGCTCTTCGCTGTCGAAGGTCTTGCCGTCGATGGTGCGGCGGATGAAGGTGAGCATGTTGCGGTAGTTGCGGCGTCCTCCGCCGCTGAGGTAGCCTTTGATCGTGGCAACGGTGGCGGAGTCGGCCGAGACGATATTATTGGCCGGATCGGTGGCCATCGTCGTGATGACGGTGAGCCCGTTGTCGGCGGCACGCTGTATGGCTGCGCGCTGGTCGGCCGTGATGCGCAGGCCCATGCCGTTGATCAGCACCATATCGTACGTGCCGAGACGGTCCAGCTCCTCCGTGTCGAGCGCGGAGAGGCTGATGCGGCTGTGGTCGTTGGCTTTGGCGATCTGGCCGAGCGTGATGACCTGATAGTTTACCAAGGCGATGCGCGTGGCGGAGAACCGGACGTTCCACACCGCCACGCCCGCCAGGACGACGAGCAGGGCGATTCCCGCCCAAAGGATTATCTTTCGTTTCATATCGGCGTCTCTATTTTTTCTTGAACATTTGTTCGATGTCGAGCGACAGGCCCGCCGAGCAGGCGGTTCCCGTCGTAGCCGGGGAGTTGCTGTAATAGTAGCGGGGACGGTAGTTGAAGAGGTTGTCCACGGCGAGCGTGACGTTCACACCCCGCCATACCCGCTGCGAGAGGCTCAGTTTCCAGATCGTGTATCCCGGATAGGTCTGTTGCTCGGTTTTCTCGTACGAGGTGATTTCGGTATAGACGTCGGTGGTCACCTTCGAGAGGTAACGCCCCGACAGCGCCACGCTCAGACCGTAATGCTTCCAGTCCTTGTCGTAGGCGAGGCGGGCCGTAGCCGTATGCGGACGGGTCGAGGAGAGCATCGGCTCGCCTTTTTTGATATGTTCGTGCGTATAGGCGTACGACAGCCGCCACGAAATGCCGCAGGGATAGCGGCCCGACGCGTTGGCATCCACTCCGGCCACCTGCAGGCGCGACATGTTGGTGTATACCTGTCCGCCCAGCGCCTGGTTCCACGCCGTGGCGATGCGGTCGTCGACGATGTTGTAGAATCCGGTGACCGTCAGGTTGTGCCGTCCCTTCGTATACTCGGCCGAGAGCGAGAAGTTGTGGCTCGACTCGGGCCGCAGGTCGGGGTTGCCGTAAATCATGAAGATGTTGCCCATGTAGAAGTTCATATACATCTCCTTGAGCGTGGGAGCCCGGAAGCCTCCGGCATAAGAACCGCGCAGGGAGCAGCGGCCCAACTTGTACATCAGTCCCAGTTTCGGGGAGAGGTGCGTGAGTTTCGTTTCCGAGAACCGGTCGAGGCGCAGTCCGGCGATGAGATTGAATCTCCTGTGGGGGTTCCAGTCGAACTGGGCGAAGGCGTCCGCCGTATGCTGGGTATGGCTGCCGTTGCCCTCGAACTGGTACGACATCAGGTAATCGCGCATATAGTCGCCGCCGGCGGTCAGGATGTGCCTGCCCGCGAAGGTATGGTTATAGAGCATGCGGAACGTGTGCTGCACGTTGCTGTAATCGCGCACGTCGCGGTCGCCGGCCACGAGGTAGTCGCTCTTGTCGTACTGGTCGAACGAGTACGAAAGTTCCAGATCGTCCTTGTCCGTGACGGTGTAGTTCCCTTTCAGGCCTCCCGTGAAGCTGCGGTAACGGTCCCGGAGGCTTTCCGAGGAGTTGCGCTCGCGGAAGAAATAGCCTGCCCGCGCCGTGAATCTCAGTCCCTCCGCCGCGGTGAATATCAGACGCTCCTTGATGTTGAGGGTCGAGTGGCCGTAGACGGTGCTGTAATCGCCCACGGCGGCCGTATCGTTCCGGCCTTTTGCGAGGTCGATGGCGTCGATCGAGGTGTATTGTACGTTGGTCATGGAGTTGAACCGTCCCCGGTTGAAACCCACCGAACCGCCGTAGCGCTGTTCGTCGTGCGCGCCGTAGCGTCCGTTGACATTCACCGCCCACGGCTCCTGCGACTCGCGGCTGATGATGTTCACCACGCCGCCCACGGCATTCGAGCCGTAGAGGGACGACGCGGCCCCTTTCACGATTTCGATGCGTTGCACGTTATCCATGTTCAGACGGCTGTAATCCACGTTGTCGAGCGTTTCGCCCGCCAGGCGCTCGCCGTCGACGAGGAACAGCACCGAGTTGCCGCCGAAACCCGACATGTTGAGCGAGGTCTGCTGGTTCATCGAGTAGGAGAACTCGACCCCCGGCAGTTCGGTTTGCAACAGGTCCCCGATATGGGTGGCGTCCGCACGCCGGATGTCCGCTTCGGAGATCACCCGTGTCACGATAGGGACATCCTTCAACAATTTCGGCGTGCGGGTTCCCGTCACCACCACCTGTTCGAGCTGCATCGGATTCGCTTCGAGCCGGAAGTCCACCGTGCCGTCGCGATCGCCGCCGACCGCCCGTGTCGCATCGAAATAGCCGATATATGTCGCCGTCAGGGTATACTCTTTCCTGTCGGGCAGCCGCAGCTCATAGCGGCCTTCGCTGTCCGTCACCGCCCCGAGTCCCGCGATTTCCTTCACAAGGATCGTCGCTCCCGCCATGGGCTCGCGCCTGTTGTCGGTCACCGTGCCGGATATGCTGCGCTGGGCCGCTGCATCGACCGTAAGGAGCAGGCCGAGCAGGAACAGGACGGTCGCTCTTCCGGTCATGGCTGCACGGGGTATAGGTAGTCGATGGTCATGAATCCCTTGACGGCGGCATCGTTCATGAAGTTCGTCAGGCGCAGCGCGGCACAGGTGCCGTCCGAGAGGCGCAGCAGGTAGATTTTTCCCGAGAGCGTATAGAGGGGCGGCATGGTCGAGGTATCGACATGGAGCCATCCGGAGAGGCAGGGGTTATACCACTCTTCGGCATAACGGATGATGCCGTCCATCATCTGCGACATGTCCACCGTGATCTTGTCGGTCGTCCACTTGTCGGTCACAAATGCTTCGGCGGGAATGGAGCTTATGGCGGGCAGCATGCCGAAACCGGCTGCCGTACTCTCCGTGACGGCACCGCCGTTGGTCTTGGCGTCGTAGCGGTGTATGGCAAGGTCCCAGTTCGCGGGTGCCGCGGCATCCACAGCAGCTGTCGTCACCGACTTGCCGTGCAGGTCGATGTAGTGCCACTCGGTGTAGTCCGTCGCGTCGAGGTAGATGCGGCCCGTGTGCGTATGGTCATCGACGGCGATGAAACCGTAGGTCCGGGTATCTTCGGGGCGGGGCGCGTCGTAGATATCCTCCAATATGCCGTCGCAAGCCGAGAGCGATAGCATGGCTGTCACTCCCGACAGAATGGATGTTATGTTATGGCTTACTGACATCTCTGTTCGTATCGGTCGGTTACTCTGTGGTGGCGGGAGCCGTGCCCGGCAGCAGCGTGACGGTGAGGCCGCCCATGACGGCAGGCGCATTGAATGCGATGGAGAAGTCGTCCTTGGCGGCGTTGCTCTCTCCCGTCATGGTGAAGGCATAGTCCTTGACGTTGTCTCCCATGCCCATCGAGACCGTTCCGTCACCCGTGAACGTGTATTCGTCGCCGCTCTTGGTGACGACAGCCTTGGTTACACGGAACGTGCCCCATGTTGCCGATTCGAATACGACGGCGAGGGTTCCGTCGCCGTTGGCCGTCATCTTCAGGCTTTCATCGTCGGTGTAGCGGTCCTGAAAATAGGTGCAGACGGCAGCGGTATAGCCTTTGTAGGTCCCGGCCAGCAGCAGGTCGGCGGGAGCCTCGCCTGCGGTGAAGTCGAGGGTCAGGCCTCCCATGACACCGGCCACCTGGAACTGCATCCGTGCTTTCTCCCGGGAGTGAATCACTGCGGTGTAGGTGCAAGCGTAGGTAGAGACGTTGCCGCCCATGCCCATTGTTGTCTGGCCGCTGCCCGCGAGGGTGTAGGTGCCGCCCGCCGCGCTCGTCTGCGCGGCGGGGATCACGAACTCGCCCCAGGAGTCGGAGGTCAAGGTCACGTTCGCTGTCCCGTCGGCGTTTTCGGTCACGACGACGGTTTCGCCGGCCGTACAGGTGTTCTGGAAATAGGCGCACCCGGCAAGGGTGTAACCTTTGTAATTGCCTGCAATGTCTGCGACGGAAGGCATTCTTCCGTTGTCGCGGCACGAGGCCGAGCAAACCGCTGCCACAGACAGGGTCAATAGGGTCTTCAGTCTCATTTTCGATCCGGTCTTTGTTTTTTAGATTCCGGACGCAAAATTACCCGGGCTTTCTGCGGTGGGCAATACTCTGATTTCAGTATTCCCAAGCCTCTCGGAGGTGCCGGTCACTATTTTTCGGTATTGCTTATTTATCTCAGGGCAAGTAATTTTGCTGCCGTAAATATTCTCAATAACAAGCGGATGGAGGACTGCAAAAGCTATCGGTCGGGCGACAAGATGCGCGATCTGGTCAGAAACAACAGCGAGCTGATTCTTGTCATGGGGCGTTTCGGCCTATCGCTGGGGTTCGGCGAGAAGTCGGTCCGAGAGGTTTGCCGAATGCACAATGTGGACGAGAAGACTTTTTTGGCGGTCGTGAATTATATCACGGGGAGGGATTACCATTGCGGGGAGGTGGTGTTACCCTCTCTGATCCGGTACCTGAAACAGTCGCACGAGTATTTTCTGGATTTCAACCTCCCGAGCATCCGCCGCAAACTGATCGAAGCCGTCGATTGCTCGGGAGGCAACGATATCGCCATGCTCATCATCCGTTTCTACGACGAGTATGTGCAGGCGGTTCGGAAACACATGGAGTATGAGAATGATGTGGTCTTCTCCTATGTCGAGCAGTTGTCGCAAGGCCATTTGAAACGGGACTACACCATCTCCGAATTTGCGAGTAAGCACGCCCCCATAGGCGACAAACTCAAAGAGTTGAAGGACGTTATCATCCGTTGCTATCCCGAAAAGAACAACTACCTGCTGAATGCGGCTTTGCTGGAGATTATTGCGTGCGAACAGGACTTGGCGTCGCACTGCATGATTGAGGACAAACTGTTTGTTCCTGCCGTCAAGCTCATCGAGCAGCAGTTAAGGAAAAAGGGCGATAGGGTCTATGCTGACAAGACCGAGCAGGATGTTCCCGACAAGAAAGACAAGTGGGAGACGCTCAGCGACAGAGAGAAGGACATTATCGCCTGTGTGACCAAAGGGATGAGTAACAAGGAGATTGCCGACACGCTCTATCTTTCGGTGCATACCGTGACCACCCACCGCCGGAATATCTCGAATAAGCTACAGATTCACACGACCGCAGGCCTGACGATTTATGCCATCGCCAATAAGCTGGTCAATATCGAGGAAATACAGGTGGGATAGAGATAGCGTACTCGGAAAAATCGGATGAATATTTGATTTATAGTCTATTGGTTTCATGCAAGACAGGGCGGATAGGTGTGGTTCGTTCGTTTCCCCAATCGTTACCCATTCAAGAAAATAAAATTCTCTAACCCGTTGTATATCAAATACAAGAGAGGGATTGAATGTCTGGCGACGCAGGGGGGCAACTGGACGAGTGGGTTCGAAACTTCTCCTAACTGTTTCAATGCCTTGTTCACCTTGGTGATGACCTCTTGTGAAGCCGGTTATACTTGGCTATGATCTCAAGCGCCTGAGGCGTCGGTAGCTGTTGATCTGTTGCCGGCCTTACGACGGGCATAGTAGATCCTCCCGTTGTCGATCGATCCGTAGGTCAGCAGGGCGACATCGCGGAAATTGATTCCCGCCATCAAGTAGGAGAAGAGAAATATATCACGAGCGAACAGCCGCTGTTCCCGTTTCGCCGTGAGAGAGGTCGAGCGCCTTCAAACGACGGATAACGCCCGGCAATCGGAACAGCCGCAGGTCATGCGTTGCGATTCTTCGTCCCATCCCGAGGGATCGACGGTCATACCCAGCGCGACGGTCTTGGTCTGCCTCCGGTGCGTGAAACGGAGCGCCAACGGCGCCCGGCCGTTGCGATTGACGGCGTCTTTTCGACATACGATTTTGATCTTCATGCGATTCGCAGTTGTGCGAACGGCCGGCTATTCTCTGTAAAACGTGTAAAACATCGACCCGAAAATCCGTGTTCTGTCATCGCCTTGCGAAGATCCGTGCAATTCCGAAATCCCCGCCCATTGTCCGTGCAAGTGCGGCAACCTGCTGAATATCAAAACAAAAAAGGCAGTCATTTCTGACTGCCTCCTGAGCGGAAAACGAGACTCGAACCCACGCTGCGCGTGGGTCGCTCGCGCCGTTATCCTTCACCCCCGCTCCCCCTCGAGGGGGCCTTGGGCTCGCTCGCCGAAGTCTCCGTTTTCCTTCAAACAAAAAAGACAGCCGAAAAGGCTGTCTTTTCCGAGCGGAAAACGAGACTCGAACCCACGCTGCGCGTGGGTCGCTCGCGCCGTTATCCT
>CAJTNK010000023.1:0-4711 GCA_910577885.1 uncultured Rikenella sp. | reverse complement strand
TCCGAGCGGAAAACGAGACTCGAACCCACGCTGCGCGTGGGTCGCTCGCGCCGTTATCCTTCACCCCCGCTCCCCCTCGAGGGGGCCTTGGGCTCGCTCGCCGAAGTCTCCGTTTTCCTTCAAACAAAAAAGACAGCCGAAAAGGCTGTCTTTTCCGAGCGGAAAACGAGACTCGAACTCGCGACCCCAACCTTGGCAAGGTTGTGCTCTACCAACTGAGCTATTTCCGCTTAATAAGTATGTTCTCTCCTCTTGCCCTCGCCGCGGTTGAAAGTGTCTCTCGGAAACGGCTAACCCGCCGTTTCAGGCAAGGTTATGCTCTGCCAACTGAGCTATTTCCGCTTAATTAAGTATGTTCTCTCCTCTTGCCCTCGCCGCGAAAGATACTCCTTGCGGCGCAAGCCTGCCGGCTGCTCTAAATCAATCGGACGAAGAACTTTCACTTCCGAGCTGTTGACGAGGATTGAACTCGTGACCTCTTCCTTACCAAGGAAGTGCTCTACCACTGAGCTACAACAGCTTTTCAACGGACACAAAGGTAAGGAAAATTTCTATACACACAACCTTCCGATTCATATTTTTATGCAAAAATTTCTCTGAAAAGGGGTAAATCTGCTGAAATACAGTTTTTTAAACTCTTCTCAAGGCCCGGCGAAATCCGATCGCCGGGGACCCTTTTTTGACCTTTCGGACCTCGGGCGGTACATGTTGCATAATTATTGCTATCTTTGGTACTTCCAAACTAAAAACAAAACCTGCCAACTATTCTTTATCATATGAGTATCACTGCCAGTTTGCTCAAACTCTTCTTCGGCAGCAAGGCCGACAAAGATCGCAAGGCGATTCAGCCGTATGTGGACCGTATTTTGGCCGCGGGGCCGGAGATCGAACGACTCTCCGACGACGAACTCCGAGAACGGGTGGCCGGTTTCAAGGCCTTGATCCGGGAGCGTATTCGCGAGGACGAGGAGAGGATCGCGCAGCTCAAGGCCAGGATGGAGGAGGCGGAGGTCGAAATCGCCGAAAAAGAGCGGATCGGGGCCGAGATCGATCGCCTGAAGAAACATGTCAATGAGACCATCGAACAGGTGCTGGATGAGATCTTGCCCGAGGTGTTTGCCATTGTGAAGGATACGGCCCGGCGGTTCGCACAGGCGGGGCGGGATGGAGGAGAGGGGACCATTACCGTTACTGCCACGGAGGCCGACCGGGAACTCGCGGCTAAGGGGTGTGACTTTATTACTATTGAGGGGGATAAGGCGGTCTATCGCAACCATTGGTTGGCCGGAGGGGCCGAGGTGAAGTGGGATATGGTGCATTATGATGTGCAGCTGTTCGGTGGGGTGGCGCTGCACAAGGGGAATGTGGCCGAAATGGCCACCGGGGAGGGGAAAACGCTGGTGGCGACGCTGCCGGTGTTCCTCAATGCGCTGGCGGGGAAAGGGGTGCATGTGGTGACGGTCAATGACTATCTGGCACGACGCGACTCGGAGTGGATGGGGCCGCTGTACCAGTTCCATGGGCTGACGGTGGATTGCATCGACAAGCACCAACCCAATTCGGATGCCCGGCGGGCGGCCTATAACTGCGATATTACGTTCGGGACCAATAATGAATTCGGGTTCGACTACTTGCGGGACAATATGGCCATCGAACCGGGCGATTTGGTGCAGCGGGAGCATCATTATGCCATTGTCGACGAGGTCGACTCGGTCTTGATCGACGATGCCCGGACGCCGCTCATCATCTCGGGGCCGGTGCCGCGGGGCGAGGATCAGTTGTTCGAGGAGTACAGGGGGCAGGTCGAGACGCTGTATAATTTGCAACGCAATTTGTGCACCTCGCTGTTGGCGGAGGCCAAGAAAGTCATTGCCGAGGGGGATGAGCAGCGGGGAGGGATCCTCTTGCTGCGGGTTCATAAGGGGCTGCCGAAGTACAAGCCGCTCATCAAATTCCTCTCCGAACCGGGGATGAAGGCCTTGATGCAGAAGACCGAAAACTTCTACATGCAGGACAACAGCAAGCGGATGCACGAGGTGACCGACGACCTCTACTTCATTATCGACGAGAAGTTGCACAGCGTCGAACTCACGGACAAGGGGCATGATGCGCTGTCGGGGAATATCAACGACAAGCGGTTCTTTATCTTGCCGGACATCGGGAGCGAGATTGCGACGCTGGAGCGGGGGGATATGACTGTCGAAGAGCGGATGGAGGCCAAGGATAAGTTGTTGAACGAGTATGCCCTGAAGTCGGAGCGGGTTCACACGGTGCACCAATTGCTCAAGGCGTATGCCTTGTTCGAGAAGGACACGGAGTACGTGGTGATGGACAACAAAGTGAAGATCGTCGATGAGCAGACGGGGCGTATTCTGGATGGGCGGCGTTATTCGGACGGCCTGCACCAGGCGATCGAGGCGAAGGAGCGGGTGAAGGTCGAGGCGGCGACGCAGACTTTCGCGACCATTACGCTGCAGAACTACTTCCGGATGTACCACAAGCTCAGCGGGATGACCGGGACGGCAGAGACGGAGGCGAGCGAGTTGTGGAATATTTACAAGCTGGATGTGATTGTGATTCCGACCAACCGGCCGGTGGTGCGGAAGGACTTCCAGGACTTGATTTACAAGACCAAGCGCGAGAAGTATGCGGCGGTGATCGAGGAGATCGTCAAACTTGTCGGGGAGGGGCGTCCGGTGCTGGTGGGGACGACGAGTGTCGAAATCTCGGAACTCCTCTCCAAGATGCTCAAACTCCGCGGGATCAAGCATAATGTGCTGAATGCCAAGCAACACCAGCAGGAGGCGCAAATTGTGGCCGAGGCGGGGCGTGCGGGGCAGGTGACGATCGCTACGAATATGGCGGGGCGTGGGACCGACATCAAACTCACGCAGGAGGTCAAGGATGCCGGGGGGCTGGCCATTATCGGTACCGAGCGGCATGAGAGTCGGCGGGTGGACAGACAGCTGCGCGGGCGTGCCGGTCGGCAGGGAGACCCGGGGAGCTCGCAGTTCTTCGTTTCGCTGGAGGACGACCTGATGCGTTTGTTCGGCTCGGAGCGGATTGCACGGCTCATGGATACCATGGGGATCAAGGAGGGCGAGGTGATTCAGGCCGGGATGATGAGCCGCGCCATCGAACGGGCTCAAAAGAAGGTCGAAGAGAACAACTTCGGCATTCGGAAACGCTTGCTGGAGTACGACGACGTGATGAACTCGCAGCGTGAGGTGATCTACACGCGGCGGCACAATGCGGTTTTCGGCGAACGGATCGAGGTGGATATCAACAACATGATGACGGACTTCGCGGAGACCTTCGTGGAAAATTACCGGGGTTTGCCGTTCGACGAGTTCAAGGTGGAGCTCATCCGGCAGATCTCCATCGAACCGTCGTTCACCGAAGAGGAGTACAACGACTTGAAGGATGTTCAGCTGGCCGAGATGCTGTTGGGTGACATGCGGAGCGCGCTCAAGCGGCGGTCGGGGCAGATCGCCCAGCAGGCTTTCCCGGTGCTGGAGGCTATTTACAAGGAGCAGGGCGATCGGTTCGAGCAGATTTCCATTCCGCTGACCGACGGAAAACGGGGATTGAACGTGCCGGTGAACTTCAAACGGGCCATCGAATCGCGCGGACTGGAGATTCACAAGGCATTCAGCCGGGTGATGATGCTCATCACGATCGACGACGACTGGAAGGAGCACTTGCGCGATATGGACGACTTGAAACAGTCGGTGCAGAATGCGGCTTATGAACAGAAAGATCCGCTGTTGATCTATAAGTTCGAGTCGTTCGAGCTCTTCCGCCGGATGATCGAGAAGATCAACCGGGAGGTGTTGTCGATGCTCTTGAAGGTTTACCTGCCGGTGGGTCCGGCTGCGTCGGGTTCTTCGTCCGCGGCGGAGGGTGGCCAACAGGCGGTGCCGGTCCAGGGACAGCCGGCGGTGCCGCGTCCTCGGCCGGACATGAGTCGGATGCAGACTTCGCGGAATGATGGGCCGGTGCCTCCGGGGGTGGCGGCCGCTGCGGGGACGGCTTCTGCGGCGGGGAAACCCATGCCGGCACAGGCCGAAAAACGGGTCGGAAGGAATGATCCGTGTCCGTGCGGTAGTGGTAAGAAGTACAAAAACTGTCACGGGGCGGCGTAGGGGGTGTTGAGATGAGGGAGTGGCCGGTGGCGATTGAGTTTGAAAGGCTTTCGGGAAACGTGTTTCCCGAAAGCCTTTTTTGTGCGGGTGCAGTGAAGGGGATCGTGGTTGTTGGGTGTTCTCGGCCGCCCGGCGTGCGGCTTTTTTCCCGGCAGGCCCCAGTGATGTGGTTTTGGTTGTTTTTCTCTGCCGTCAGGCCAGTAAAACGCCCTGTGGGCGCGCCCGCCCAGGTGTTTTGCCGGGGTTGTTTTTGCCCGTTTTTCTCGCCCGGATGGCCCCTACCGAGTGCCGGACGGCACCGCCCGCCCGGCGTAAGGGCAGTTCCAGCTTGTTGCCGAGCCAATTCCAGATTTCGAGTGCCGAGCGGCACCCGCGCGCGACTGCTGGAGTAGGAAATCGACCAAACAACCGAGAGTTGTTTGGTCGATTTCCGCCAGCGCGCGGACAATGGAGATTGCAGTCGGCAGGCCCGGTTCGAGTGCCGAGCAGCACCGCGCGCCACGCCTTAGGAGGAAATCAACCCGATAAACGGTGAGTTTATCGGGAATGATTTCCCCAGGCGCGCG
>CAJTNK010000022.1 GCA_910577885.1 uncultured Rikenella sp. | reverse complement strand
AAGTTTTTTTGGTTCTTTTTGTTCACAAAAAGAACAGTTCCGGCTCGTAGCCAAACACAGTTTGTAAATTACACGAAAGCAAGACGAGAAAAGCGAGATAATCACCCAAATTCAGATTCATGACCATTCAGCGTTTAGTTAGCCGCGTCGTGTTGTTCGGCGGCGCGATTTTGTTGGGGGCTTGCGGCACGCAGCCGGAGACGATGCCCGAGATCAATCTGATTCCGAAGCCCATTTCGATTCAGGAGGGAGCGGGGAGTTTCAAGCTCAAGAGCGGGATGACCGTCGCGGCCGATTCGGGGTTACGGACCGAGGCGGCTTATTTGGCGGAGGCTTTGCGGAATTCTTCGGGGTTGCAGCTCGAGGAGGCGCGGGCCGGAAAGAGCGGTAATATCAACCTTCGGCTCGGGTTGGACGATCCGAATCCGGAGGCTTATATGCTGACCGTCGACCCGGAGGGGATCGCGATCCAGGGGGCGAGTCCTCGGGGGGTGGCGATGGGGATCGCCACGCTGCGGCAGTTGGTTCCGGTGGACTCTCGGGACAGCCGGATCCCGTACGTCACGGTGATCGACGCGCCGCGGTTCGACTGGCGGGGGGCACACCTGGATGTGAGCCGCCATTTTTATACCGTCGATCAGGTGAAGCGGTTCATCGACCTGCTGGCCACCTATAAGTTCAACAAGTTCCACTGGCACCTGACCGACGACCAGGGGTGGCGCATCGAGATCAAGCAGTATCCGCTCCTGACCGAGCGGGGCGCGTGGCGGAAGTTCAACGGCCAGGACCGGGAGTGTATGGCCATGGCCGTGCGGGAGGACAATCCCGAGCTGCTCATTCCGGAGGAACTGTTGCGGATCGAGAACGGGGATACGCTCTACGGCGGATACTACACGCAGGATCAGGTGCGGGATGTGGTGGCTTACGCTTCGGCGCGGGGGATCGACGTGGTGCCGGAGCTCGACATGCCGGGCCACCTGATGGGAGCGCAGCAGGGTTATCCGTGGATCACCTGCACCGGCGAATCGAGCTGGGGGCAGAGTTTCTCGTCGCCGCTGTGTCCGGGGAAAGACTCCGCGCTGATGTTCGCCAAGAACGTCTACAGCGAGGTGTTCAACCTCTTCCCTTACGAATATGTGCACCTGGGGGCCGACGAAGTCGAGAAGACCAACTGGAAGGCCTGTCCGGACTGTCAGGCGCGGATGCGGACCTATGAGCTGGCCGACGAAGAGGAGCTCCAGGCCTGGTTCGTGCACGACATGGAGAACCACTTCAACGCCAACGGCAAAAAGATGATCGGCTGGGACGAGATCGTGGACGGCGGTCTTTCGCCGACGGCTACCGTCACGTGGTGGCGCGACTGGTCGCCGACGGCCGTCACGCGGGCTACGGCACAGGGGAACGATGTGATTATCTGTCCCGACTTTCTGCTCTACTTCGACTTCATCGAGCAGGGGCGCGACCTGCGGCGGATCTACGACACCGAGCCGACCGCTTATCGGGCCGACTGGCGCCTGACGCCGAAACAGGCCCGTCACATTCGGGGGATCCAGGCCAACACGTGGTGCGAGCGGATCCCGAGCGAACGGCGGATGCAGTATCAGGTGATGCCTCGCCTGCTGGCGGTGAGCGAGATGGGGTGGACCCGGCCCGAAGCCAAGGATTGGAGCGACTTCGAGCGTCGGTTCGTGGCCCAGGTCGACAGACTCGACCGGCACGGCATCAACTACCGGGTGCCGGATCTCACGGGGTTCAACGACATCAACGTCTTTGTGGACACGGCGGTGATCGAAGTGGGGTGTCTGCTGCCGAACATCACGGTCCGTTACACGACGGACGGCACCTTTCCGAACGCGGAGTCGCCCTTGTATACGGGTCCGATCACGGTGACCGAGTCGACCCGCTTCATCTTCCGTCCGTTCCGTCCGGACGGAACCGCAGGAGCGATGCAAACGGCCGAGTACCGCAAGGAGGCTTATCTGCCGGCGGCGACACTGCCCGATCGCAAACTGGAGAACGGCGTCCGGATGATCTACCACGAATTCAAGGGGCGTACGTGCGCCGGAATCGAGAAATCGGAGGTGGTTCGGAGCTACACGCTGGACAGCGTGGCGATTCCGGAGAAGCTGGAAGGTTGGCTGGGACTGATCTACGAGGGTTACTTCGAGGCACCGCAGGACGGCATCTACACCTTCTCGTTGATGTCCAACGACGGTTCGATGCTCTACGTCGACGGCCAGCCGCTCATCGACAACGACGGCCCGCACGGCGACAAGCGGCTCACGGCCCAACGCGCCCTGGCCCGCGGGTGGCACCGGATCCGGGTCGAATACTTCGACATGAACAACGGCGGGATGCTCTCCGTACAGTGGCGGCGGCCGACCGACGAGACGTTCCGGACACTCTCCGGGCTCAAACATTAGGAACTCTTTGGCCCGACGTCCCGGGAGGAGCTTCGGCTTCTCCCGGACGTCTCGTTTTTTGTTCAGACCATGACCCAACAGTTAGAGATCGGCGGCCCTCCGCGGAAAGGCCACAAAGTACCGGCACCCCGCGGGCGGTACAAAGCCCGTGGCGTGGTGTTGCACGCGATGAAATACGGCGAACGGAAGCTGATCGTCCACATCTTCACGGCCCAGTACGGTCGCCGGAGCTACATCACGAAGCTCAGCACCACCAACAGCGGCCGGGGATTATACCAGCCGTTGTTCATCGTGGACTTCGACGCCTGGGCCGGGCGGGGCGAGCTGCACCACATCGAACAGCCCCAAATGGCATTCCGGCTCTCCGAACTGCCGTTCGACATCGTGAAGAGCACCATCGCGCTGTTTCTGTCCGAGCTGCTCTACCGGCTGATTCAGGACGGCGAGGCGGACGGCGGACTGTACCGTTTCATCGAGGAGTCTGTCGCCGAGCTGGACGGGATGGGCGAGGGAACGGCCAATTTTCACCTTTGGTTTCTGGTCCGCCTGACCGAGTACATGGGTTACGCGCCGCAGGACAACTACGCAGAAGGGTACGCGCTGGATTACCGGAACGGGACCTACACGGCCGAACTGCCGACCCACACGCTGGCCATGCCTCCGGCCGAGGCGGGCCTGTTCCACCGGCTGAACGCCAGCCGCGTGGAAGACCTGGGAACGATCGGCCTCTCCCGCGAACAGCGGGTGTCGATGCTCGAACGACTCACAGACCTCTACGGTTTCCACACGGACGCTATCTACAACGTCAATTCCTTACGCATCCTCTCCGAAATCTTCTGAGGCTCTTTATCTACTCTCACCCTCTATTTTCGTGTAGTTTGCTCAACCGTGCTTGGTGAACGGGAGGGTACTGTACTTTCTGTGAACAGAAAGTACCAAAGAAACTTTAGCAAAGTGCTTCGCACTTTAAATCCATTCGGGTTACAAGGTTCTTTGCTCGTTGTTGGTGTGGGGTTTCCGGTGTCGGCGCATAATGCAATTATAGCCTCAGCGCGCCGCACCGAGAAACCCCACACCAAAGACAGGGCAGACACTGTACCGAGATAGAGTTAGGATGCGCAAGCATCCTCGAAAGTTTTTCTGGTTCTCTTTGTTCACAAAGAGAACAGTTCCATACGGTCAACTAAAAACAGATTAGCACATTACGCCGAAGTAGAGCGAGAGTCGGTAGGAGTTTACTTAGAGTTCGATGGTTCGGCATCGTAGTCCTTCGCGGCGGATTGCCTCGAGGATGCGCGGCAAGGCGTAGTAGAGGTTTTGGGAGGCTTTGAGAGAGTCGTGAAAGACGACGATAGAGCCTTCGTGGAGATGTTTGACGACGTTGCGCACACAGGCTTCGGGCGACACGGCCCTCGAGTAGTCGCGGCTCAGGATATCCCACATGATGATGCGATACCGCTCGGCGAGGCGACGGATCTGGCTGCGTGTGATCCGCCCGTAGGGTGGTCGATACAGGTTCGTGCGGATGAGTCCGTTGGCCAGGTCGGCGTCCTCGACATAGCGTCCGGTGGGTGTTCCCCAGCCTTTGATGTGGCTGTACGAGTGATTTCCGACGGCGTGTCCTCGGGCTTTGATTTTGCGGAAAATCTCGGGATGCAGGTCGACATTCTTCCCGAGGCAGAAAAAGGTCGCTTTGGCGTCGTACCGGTCCAACGTGTCGAGCACCCACTCGGTCACTTCGGGTGTCGGTCCGTCGTCGAAGGTCAGAAAGATGCTCCCCGGCTCACGGAAATTCCAGTTCAGTTCCGGAAAGAGGCGTTTGATGAATTTCGGAGGACGAAAATACATGACCGAGCGGGTTTTAGTGGACTCTTCGCGGACAAAGATAGAGAAAAAAACGCGGCCGGGACTTCGCTTCGGGTGCCGCTGGGCACGCCAACCGGGCCTGTCGGGCAAGAAATAGGAACCGGGCCTGACCGAGAAAGTTCGACCCGTCGCCCCCCTTAAGGCTATGCAAAACCCCGGCTGGGGCGCCCAGCGGCACCGACGGGGCCGGCAATTCTGCGAGTCGCTATTTTCTCCGCCCCAAGCTCAGCCGGGAACTCACCATAACGGGCCGGACGCCCGGCGGAACTTTGCAAAGAAAAGCCCAGCCTTCGCGTGCCGAGCGGCACCGGAGCCAGCCGTGGCGCGGCGGCTGGCCCGAGCGACCCAACGGGTCGCAATTGTTCAACTTGACGCCCGGTTGCAAACCATCAACAGAGAAAGTTCGGCCCGCCGCCACCCCCCTACGGACCGGACTGCTGCTCGAAAACCGCGATCTGCGATCGCGCGCCCCTCCGCCGCCCCCCGCGGAGGGCGCAACTTCGTTGCTGCTCCGCCGGCTACGGGGCCTTCTCTGAAAAACAACCCTTGGCTGTGCGCAAAAATCCGCAATAGCCGCGGCCCATAGGACGTTTTACTGGCCTGACGGAAGAGAAACCGGCTCCGTCCGCGCGCCAGCGAAATCTTATTCAAACGCGGAACATGCGTTTGAACGATTTCCCTCTTAAGGCGCAGCGCGCGGGATTTCTCGCTGCATTTTGCGACGCAAACACAGCAAAAGCCCCTGTGGGGCCGAGCGGCACCCTGACGGCAGAGAAAACTGGGCTGAGACAACCCCAGTAAAACGCCCGGTGGGCGTGCCGAGCGGCACCCTGTCGTCAGAGAAAACCCGAAAGCCCCCTACCCTCGCCGGAAGCGCAGGAAGACCCCCAGCGGCAACCGTTTCGCCATGGAGTCCGTGACATAGAGTTCGCCCTGTTCGACCCGTGCCGTGGCCGCTTGCGGGAAAGCCCCGTCGACCAGCGTCCGCGCCAAGAGGGCCGAAAGCCCCATCGAGTAGAGGTTCAGGACCACGAAACAGCCCGTCGGTTCGAGCAACCCGGCACAGAGGGCGAGCATCTCGCCGATTTGCTCCTCGAGGACCCACTTTTCGCCGTCCGCACCGCGCCCGTAGGAGGGCGGGTCGAGGATGATCCCCCGGTAACGTTTCCCGCGCCGGACCTCGCGGCGAACGAACTTCATGGCATCTTCGACCACCCAGCGGATGCCGTCGAGACCCGACGCCTCCATGTTTTCACGCGACCAGGTGACCGTCTGCCTGACCGAGTCCACGTGCGTCACCTCGGCGCCCGCCGCACAGGCCGCCAGCGACGCCCCGCCCGTATAGGCAAAGAGGTTCAGGACCGCCGGCCGTTCGACCCCCTCGGCCCGCAACGCCCTCACCGTGTCGTAGATGTAGTCCCAGTTAGCGGCCTGTTCCGGAAAGAGTCCCACGTGTTTGAAAGAGGTCAGCCCCAGGCGCATCCGGAGCGCCAGCCCCGCCGGGTTCCGGTAGTCGACGAACCACTGCTGAGGCACTCCGCGGCGGAGCTGCCATTCGCCCCGCTCTTCGCTTCCGCCGCGGGCGCGACGAAAAAGAGCTCCGGCGCGCGCTTCCCACGCCTGCTCCGAGAGCGAGGGTCGCCAGAGCGCCTGCGGCTCCGGCCGGGCCGTCACCACCCGACCGAAACGCTCCAGTTTGCGTCCGTCTCCGCTGTCCAGCAGTTCGTAATCGGTCCAATGCCCCGGGGTCAAAAGCGATAATTCCATGCGCGAAAAAGTTAAGGGAGCCTAAAAGTAGGGATAAAATTGAATATATTTGCGGGAAACGACCCAACCGACCATGAAAAAACTACTTATTTCGGCCGTCTCCGCGCTGTTGCTGGGCGCGTGCGGCACCCACCGCCAACCGACCGCCTATGTCGACCCCATGATCGGCACCGGCGGCCACGGCCACACGTTTCCGGGAGCCACTACCCCGTTCGGCGGGGTGCAGCTCTCGCCCGACACCGACACCGAAGGGTGGGACTGGTGTTCGGGTTACCACACGAGCGATTCGAGCCTCATCGGCTTCTCGCACACCCACCTGAGCGGCACCGGCGGAGCCGACCTGGGGGATATACTCTTTATGCCGGCTACTGGGCCTGTGAAATTCGAGCCGGGAAGCAAGAGCGCACCGGATGCCGGTTATCGGTCGCGATTCAGCCACGCGGATGAGAAGGCCGAAGCGGGGTATTACGGCGTCTGGCTGGCAGATCCCCGGGTGCGGGCCGAGCTGACCGCTACGCCGCATACGGGGGTTCACCGCTATACCTACGAAACGACCGAGGGACAGCACCTGATGCTCGACCTGCGGCACGGGATTCAGGACAATGTGCACAGTGCGGCGTTCCGGCAGGTGGACGACCGCACGATCGAGGGTTGGCGGCGGTCCAACGGTTGGGCGGCCGACCATACGATCTACTTCCGGGCCGAGTTTTCGGAGCCGATCGGCGAGATCCGGGCCCGGATCGACGGCCGCGACACCGTAGCGACCGAGGGCGAGGGGCACGACGTGACTTTGGCGATCTACCCGGCCGTTGCGCAGCGACAGCTCGAAGTACGGGTCGGGATTTCGGCGGTGGACTTGGCGGGGGCGGCGGCCAACCTCTCGGCCGAAGCCCATGGGCGCGGGTTCGACGAGCTGGCCGAGGCGGCCCGCAGAGAGTGGGATAGGGCGCTGGGTGGGATCCGCGTCGAGGGCGGCGGCGATGACGACAAAACGATCTTTTATACCGCTCTGTACCATGCTTTTACGGCTCCGTATCTCTTTACGGACGTCGACGGCCGCTACCGCGGTTCGGACGGAGCGATCCACCGGGCGGATACGACCGCCGGAGCGGAGGGGCTGCACTACACGCTCTTCTCGACGTGGGACACCTTCCGGGCCTTGCATCCGTTGTTGAGCCTCGTGCAGCCGGAGGTGAACAGCGGCGCGGCACGGTCGATGCTGCGCTACTACGAGCAGTCGGGACGGCTGCCGGTGTGGGACTTGCACATGAACGAGACCAACTGCATGATCGGTTACCACGCCGTGCCGATCCTGGCCGACGCCTTTTTCAAGGGCCAGTTGACGGCCGAAGAGGGAGACCGGGCGTTGGAGGCGATGGTGCACAGTGCCATGCAGAGCGACTACGGCGGACTGTCGGCCTACCGGTCGATGGGCTACCTGCCGGCCGACCGGGAGAACAATTCGGTCTCGAAGGCGGTGGAATACGCCTATGACGACTGGTGCATCGCGCAGATGGCACGGGCATTGGGGAACGACAGCCTGTATCGGGTCTTCATCCGGCGGGCGCAGTCGTACAAGAACCACTTCGACCCGGCGGACGGTTTCCTGAAAGGGCGTCTCGCGATGGGAGCTTTCCGGACGAGGTTCGACCCGGCCGAGATCTCGATCCTCGGACAGGGCGACTTTACGGAGGGGAATGCCTGGCACTACCGCTTCTTCGTGCCGCAGGACGTGACGACCCACATCGACCTGTCGGGCGGCGACAGCGCCTATATCGCGGCGTTGGATGCGATGTTCGCCGCGCCGTCGACCACGGCCGACCATTCGCCCGACGTGTCGGGGCTCATCGGCCAGTATGCCCACGGCAACGAGCCGTCGCATCAGGTGGCCTATCTTTACTCGTATGCCGGTGCGCCGTGGCGGACGCAGGAACGGGTGGCGGAGATCAAACGGACCTTGTATGCCGTCGGACCGGACGGGCTGTGCGGCAACGAGGATTGCGGACAGATGTCGGCCTGGTACGTGCTGAGCGCGATGGGGTTCTATCCCGTGACGCCGGGGTCGGGGATTTATGTGTTGGGGACGCCTACTTTCGAGCGGGTGGAGTTCGAGGGGGCGGCGGGCCGCCGGTTTGCGATCCGGGCCGAGGGGCTTTCGAAGAGCGGGAAGAACATTTACATTCAGCGGGCGGAGTGGAACGGCGAGCCGTACAGGAAATCATACATCACGCAGTCGATGATCGACGAGGGGGGCGAGCTGGTGTTGCACATGGGGGCGGAACCGGCGAAAGACTTCGGGACGGAACCGGCGGACCGGCCTGTGGCGCGGATTCCGGAGGAGGAGGCGCTGACGTCGGAAGAGCTGTTGGCCGGCGTGGTATTCGAGCCGTATATCGACGATACGACGCGGGTGTTTGCCGATCGGCTGACGCTCCGTCCGACCTGCGCGGCACCGCAGCCGCGGAAGATCGTCTACACCTTGGACGGTTCGGAACCGACCGACGGTTCGCCGATCGTGCCGCCGAGCGGGATTACGCTGACCGGGGATGCGGAGCTGAAACTACGGGCCATCCGGCCGGACGGACCGAGGAGCAGTGTCAAGAGCTATCGGTTTTATAAGAGCGTATTGGGAGGCGCGTCGGTGACGTTGGAGCGGGAGCCGTCGGCACCGTACGTCAACGGAGGAGCGGCGGCGCTGGTGGACGGGGCGATGGGCGGCGAGAGCTACGTGCGGCCGGAGTGGATCGGTTTCAACGGCGACGACTTGGCGGGGGTGATCGACCTGGGCGGTGTGCGGCGGTTGCGGTACGTAGGGTTCAACGCGGCCAACGAGCCGCGGTCGTGGATCGTCCTACCGCGCGGTGCGACGTTCGAGTTCTCGACCGATGGGGCGAACTACGCTCGACCGGTGACGATCGCGGGAGCGGAGAGTCGCACGGCAGGCAGCGGAGCGCACTACTTCGGCACGGCGATTCCGGGGGGCGGCGTGGAGGCGCGTTACATCCGGTTCCGGATTCGGAACGGGGTGTTGCCGGATTGGCACATCGGCAAGGGGAATCCGGCCTGGATGTTCGTGGACGAGATAATGGCGTACTAAAGGGCGACTTTCGCCACTGTTGCTGTGACGGCGGCGAACCGCCTCGCAACGAAAAACAAAGAGAGGTCTCTCAGCCCATCCGGGCGAGAGACCTCTCTTTTCGATGACAAGATCGGCAAAAACGTGCGGCCCGAACGAACTCCGTCGTCCCCTTCCGCCCGCCCCTCTCTCTCAAACCGAGAAAGAGAGCCTTATTTTGCAGCCGCCGTCGAGTCGCAAACAGCCGTCGAATCGCAAGCCGCCGTAGCCGCTGCGCAAGTGCAGGTGTCGCATTCGCACGGATCGCAAGCGCAAGCCGCAACCGTATCAACGACAACAACCGTTTCTTCGACCAAAGCCGCAGCGGTCGAGTCAGCGTTTTCCGTGTTGGCAGCGCCGTTACCGCAAGCCGCAAACCCAGCAGCGATAGCTGCTACACAAGCGAATTGGAAAAATTTTTTCATCGTGGTATGAATTGTGTGTTGTTAAAAATCGGTGCAAAGATATACGTTTTTTGCCAAAAGATACTCGGAAACGAAAAAAATTGCAAAAATTAATCGTTTGAAAACCAGCGGCGAACCGATCCGAAAGCCGCGAATAAAATGTATCTTTGCATGATTCTCTTGTCGGCGGGCGGCGGAGCCGACGAATCGAACGACGACACACTGCGTATCTATCTATCATTGAGACCCATGACAACGAATCACTCTTCCCTGCGGCTGGCCCGGCCCGAGCCGGGGAGTGCCGGGAAATTCTACATCGAGACCTACGGCTGTCAGATGAACCAGAACGACAGCGAGGTGGTGGCCGCCGTGCTGCAGGCCGACGGTTTCGCCCACACCGCGTCGCTCGACGAGGCGGACGTGGTGCTGATTAACACGTGCGCCATCCGCGACAACGCCGAACAGCGCATCTGGGGCCGCCTGGCCGAGTTCCGGGGGCTGAAACGCCGCCGACCGGGCCTGTTGGTGGGGATTATCGGCTGCATGGCCGAACGGCTCAAGGATCGGTTGATCGAACAGGAACAGACCGTCGACCTGGTGGTGGGACCGGACGGCTACCGTTCGCTGCCCGCGCTGGTGCGGCAGGCGGCGGGCGGGGCGAAGGCCGTGAACGTGCTTCTGTCGCGCGAGGAGACCTATGCCGAGATCGCCCCCGTGCGGCTCGACCGGAACGGCGTCACGGCTTTCGTGAGCATCATGCGGGGGTGCAACAACATGTGCTCGTACTGCGTGGTGCCTTATACGCGCGGCGTAGAGCGCAGTCGTGACACGGAGACCATCCTGGCCGAAGTGCGCGACCTCTTCGAACGGGGCTATCGCGAGGTGACCCTCCTGGGACAGAACGTCAACTCGTACCGGTACGGCGAGGTAAATTTCGCCCGGCTGCTGGCTCGGGTGGCGGAGGTCTCTCCGCTGTTGCGGGTGCGGTTCGCGACGTCGCACCCCAAGGACCTCTCGGACGAACTGATCGAAACGATCGCCGCCTGGCCCAACATCTGTCGGGCGATCCACCTGCCGGCTCAGTCGGGTTCGTCGCGGATGCTGGAGCTGATGAACCGCAAGTACACGCGCGAGTGGTACCTGGGGCGGATCGAGGCGATTCGTCGGCGGCTGCCGGAATGTTCGATCTCGACCGACCTGATCGCCGGATTCTGTACCGAGACCCCGGAGGATCACGCCGCGACGCTGTCGCTGATGCGGGAGGTGGGCTACGAGTTCGCCTACATGTTCAAATACTCGGAACGGCCCGGAACCAAGGCCCAGCGGACGATGCGGGACGACGTGCCGGAGGCGGTGAAGACGGCGCGGCTGACCGAGATCATCAACCTGCAGAACGAGTTGTCGCTGGCGGCCAACCGGCGGGACGTGGGTCGTCATTTCGAGGTGTTGATCGAGGGGACTTCGAAACGGTCGGCGGACGAGGTCTACGGCCGCACGTCGCAGAACAAGGTGGTGATCCTGCCGAAGATGAACTACCTGCCGGGGGATTATGTCCATGTGCTGATTACGGACTGTTCGTCGGCGACGCTGATCGGAACCCCGCTGTGCTGATGCCGGCGCAGGGCCTCCGAAACGGAACACCCCCTCCCCTCTCACGAACCAACAAAACCCGATGCCCATGAACCGAAAACAACAGGAAATTCGCCAGTGGACCTTCGTCGTGGTGGGAGCGGCGTTGCTGGCCGCCGCCTTCGTCCTGTTCATCACCCCGTACCGCATCGTCCCGGGAGGGGTGTACGGGATGGGGGTCGTGCTCAACTACCTCTTCCCGGGGCTGCAGGTCGGGACCTACGGACTGATGATGGACATCCCGCTGCTGCTGATCGGCTTTCGGCTGTTCGGCGCGCGGTTCGGGGCGAAGACCGTGGTGGCGGCTCTGCTCGTGCCGCTGTTCATGAACGCCCTGACGTGGATCGTGGGGGCCGACCCGGCCACGATGCTCGGCGGCAAGATCGACCTCTCGGGCGATGTGCTGCTGAGCTGCATCTTCGGCGGGACGCTGATGGGGGCCGGCGTGGGGCTGATCCTCAAGACCCACGCCACCTCCGGCGGTACGGACATCGTGGCGATGATCGTCTCGCGGTACCTCCGCCTGCCGATCAGCCGGTCGGTGCTGTATGTCGACTCGCTGGTCGTGCTGTTCGGGCTGGCGGTGCTGGGCGACTGGAAGCTGCCGCTCTACTCGCTGGTGACGATCTTCGTGTCGTCGCGCGTGATCGACTACATCGTCGACGGCGGATCGGGCGACAAGCTGCTCTTCATCCTCTCGGGCCGCCACGACGAGATACGGGACTTCATCCTCGACCGCCTGGAGCGCGGCGGAACCTACATCAAGGCCAGCGGCATGTACACCGGAGCCGACAAAGAGATGATCTTCGTGGTGGTTTCGCGCCGCGAGGTGGCACTGATCCGGGACCGGATCCGGGAGGTCGATCCGGAAGCATTCATGATCGTCGTGGACGCCCACGAGACCCTCGGCGAGGGGTTCAAAACCTTTGAAAAACCATGATACGGAAAATCGCACTGCTGATCGGCCTTTCGCTGCTGATCACCTTTCTGATGCCGCACCGGGCGGCGCTGAACGCCGACTTCGTGGCCGGCGAGACCTGGGAGGCCGAGACCCTCACCGCGCCGTTCGACATCCCGATCTACAAGGACGCCGAGCAGCTCGAGAAGGAGCGCCAGGAGCTGCTGGCCGACTTCCAACCCGTTTTCCGACTCGACACCACCGTCTCGGCGGCGCGGCTGCGCACCCTGGCGGCCGACCTGCGGAACCAGCCCGACCTGACCGCGGAACGGCGGGACGAAGTGATCGACGCTTTCCGGCACATCTACCGGAACGGCGTGTTGAGCGACGCCGACCGCAACGCCTATGCCGACCGGATGGTACGGACCGACAGCGCGCACGTGCTGCAGACTTACTACGTGACCGACCTCTTCACGCCGGCCTCGGCACAGGCCTACCTCCGGGAGCAGGGGATCGATCCGGAGCAGGCGGCCCCTTACCTGACCCCGTCGCTGAGCTACGATGCGTCGCTGAACACCCGCCTGCAGGAGCAGGCGCTGTCTCAGCTCTCGCGCACCGAAGGGATCGTCCGGACGGGCGAAGTGATCGTCTCGCGGGGACAGATGATCGACCGGCAGATCGCCACACGACTCACCTCCTACCGCCGCGAGTACGAAAACCGGATGGGACAAGGAGTCAGCGGCGTGATCCTGTTCCTCGGCCGGCTGATCGTCGTGGCGGCGATCCTGACCCTGAGCTACGTCTTTTTTCAGTTTTTCTCGCGCAAACACTTCGCCGGCTGGCGGCCGCTGCTCTTCGCTTTCGTCCTCTATACGATCATGGCGGGCTTGATGGCCTTCGTGGTCCGCACCCAGACGCTGAGCCCCTACCTGGTACCGCTGCCGGTGGTGGCGATCCTGCTGCTGGCCTTCTTCGACACCCGGGTGGCCATCTTCGGCAACCTCTCGATCACCCTCCTGGCCGCACTCTTCGTCCGGTTCAGCTTCGAGTTCTTCACCGTCAACCTGCTCGCCGGAACCACCGCCATCTTCGTCATGCGGCACTACTACCAACGCCACAGCGTCTTCAAGGCCGTCGGAGCGGTGCTGCTGGTCGAAGCCACGATCTACATCGCGTTCATGTGGCTCACCGGCGGCACCCTGCGCGGAAACTACACCGGCGTGCTGTGGTTCGTGGCCAGCGCCTTCCTGATGCTGGCTTTCTACCAGCTGGTCTACATCTTCGAACGGCTGTTCGGTTTCGTGTCGGACATCACGCTGCTCGAACTCTCCGACACCAACCAACCGCTCCTGCTACAGCTGGCCGAAAAAGCACCCGGAACTTTCCAACACTCCGTCCAGGTGGCTTCGCTGGCCGAGAGCGCGGCCAAGGAGATCGGTGCCAATCCGCTCCTGGCACGGGCCGGCGCCTTGTACCACGACATCGGGAAAATCGAAAACCCGTTCTACTTCGTCGAAAACCAAACCGGAAACTTCAACCCGCACTCCATGATGAGCCCCTCGCAGAGCGCCGCCATCGTCCGCTCGCACGTCACCGAGGGGATCACCCTCGGCCGCAAGCACCGTCTCCCGGCCATCATCCAGGAGTTCATCGCCAGCCACCACGGCACCTCCAAGATCTACTACTTCTACGCCGAAGAGATGGCCAAACACGGCCAAGTCGAACACCCCGAAGAGTTTGCCTACCCGGGTCCCCGACCCACCCGACGCGAAGTGGCCATCTGCATGATGGCCGACTCGGTCGAAGCCGCCTCCCGGGCACTCGCCAACTACGACCGAGATTCCATCGACGCACTCGTCGAACAGATCATCGACCGCCAAATCACAGAACACCAACTCAGCCAAGCCGAACTCTCCTTCGCCGAGGTCTCCAGAATCAAAGAGCTCTTCAAAACCAAACTCAACAACATATACCACAACAGAATCTCATACCCCAAAACTCATTAATCCATCATCTCGTTTTTTTCTCTATCTTTGTGTAGATTATTCTTTAGCGACGGGAGGGTACTGTTCTTTTTGTGAACAAAAAGAACCAAAAAAACTTTCAGATAGCATACGCTACGCCTTAGGCTCCGCAGTCCTTAGGTTGTGGGTGGGGCTTTCCGGTGTCGGCGCGCTAAAGCAATAATTACCTTACGCGCCGCACCGAGAAAGCCCCACCCAAACACAGGCTGACACGGCCAAAGCATCCCAAAGGGATGCGCTCGGAAGTCTTTTGGGTACCTTTTCTTCAGAAAAGGTACGGTTCCGGCTCGTAGCCAATGAATAACATACAAAAGATACAGAAGACAAGACGATATGGAAACAGTAGTGAGTGGCATTCGGTCGACGGGGAATTTGCATTTGGGGAATTATTTCGGTGCGTTGCGGAATTTCATCAAGATGCAGGACGAGGCGAATTGTTATTTTTTCATCGCCGATTACCATTCTTTGACGACGCATCCGGATCCGACGCGGTTGCACGGGAACGTGCGAGACATTTTGGCGGAGTATTTGGCGGCGGGTTTGGATCCCGAGAAGTCGGCGATTTTCATCCAGAGCGACATGCCGCAGGTGGCGGAGCTCTATCTGCTGTTGAACATGCACGTGTATGTGGGCGAGTTGGAGCGTACCAGTTCGTTCAAGGAGAAGATGCGCAAGCACTCGGATAATGTGAATGCCGGGTTGTTGACCTATCCGAGTTTGATGGCGGCCGACATTCTGATTCACCGGGCCCATAAGGTGCCGGTGGGGAAGGACCAGGAGCAGCACCTGGAGATGACGCGGAAGTTCGCACGGCGGTTCAATGGGAAGTACGGCGTGGAGTATTTTCCGGAGCCGGAGCCTTATAACTTCGGGTCGGAGCTGGTGAAGGTGCCGGGGCTGGACGGCAACGGCAAGATGGGGAAGAGCGAGGGGAACGGGATCTACCTGATGGACAGCGACGAAGCGATACGGAAGAAGGTGATGAAGGCCGTGACGGACAGCGGTCCGACGGAGCCGAACTCGGAGATGCCGGAGGTGATCCGGAACATTTTCACGCTGTTGGAGATCGTCTCGACGCCGGATACGGTGGCTTATTTTCGGGAGAAGTATGCCGACTGTTCGATCCGGTACGGCGACCTCAAAAAACAGTTGGCCGAGGACATTATCGCGACCGTTGCGCCGATTCGGCAACGGATCGTGGCCATTCAGGGGGACGAGGCGTACTTGTCGCGGGTGGCGCGGCAGGGGGCCGAGCGGGCGCAGGAGAGTGCCCGGAAGACGGTGGCCGAGGTGCGCGAGATCATGGGAATCAAGCGGTTCTGAGGCTCATCCGAAAGACGGATTATCGCGGCACGAAAGCATGAAATATCAGGTCGGCGGGGAGAAGACGCCACTCAGAACGGTGTATGATTTTTCCCCGCTCATCTCGATCCGCTCCGACTCAGCACCCTCCCCACAGTCGATCCGAACCCGTCCCGCACCGGCCGGGTCCAAACAGCAACCGTTATACATTTCGCTCTGCTCTGTCGTGTAGACTGTGTCGTAACACGCTTTCAGGTCGACCTGCCAAGCTCCCTCGGGCGGCAGACAGGCCGCCAGCCACGCCACTTCCCCCGGTAAAAGACTCTGTATCAGGACTCTTCTGTTGTTTATTCGCTCTCCTCTTCCTCCTCCGAGGCCCCCTTCCAGCGATCGGTCACCAGCTCCCATCCCTTGGCTTCGACCGCCTCGCGGTTGCGCTTCGAGATGTCATCCAGCAGGACCAAGCCCGATAAGTCCGGTACACCGGTCCAGTCGGGCAGCGCGGCGACGATCCTCTCCTGCGCCTCCGGCGTGAGCGGGTTTTCAGAACAGTCGAGGTAGAACAACTTCGGACAAGGCGTGATATCCAACTGTGTCAGTCGGTTGGCCGACAGTTTGAGGATCTCCATCCGCGGACAGGAGGCCAGCTCCAGGGCCGTCAGTTCGTTGGAGCCGCACTCCAGCAGATCCAGCAGCGGACACCGGCTCAGGTCCAGCTCCTTCAGCCGATTGCCCCTGCATTCGAGGCGCGTCAATGCCGGACACCGGCTCACGTCGAGCTCCTCCAGCTCGTTGGTCGAGCAATCCAGCGCCTCCAACCGCCCGTTCTGCCCCACGTCCAACGCCCGAATCTCGTTCCTCTCGCAGAACAGCGTGGCGAGCTTCGGATTCCGGCTCACGTCCAACTCCTTCAGCTCGGTATCGCCGCAAGCCAGCGTCTCCAGGTTCGGAAACCCACCGACCTCCAGCCGTCCCAACACATTCTCACCACAAAAGAGTTCTGTCAGCGCCGAACACCCCGAGAGGTTCAGCCGGTTGAGCCCATTCCCCGAGCAGTCCAGCTTCCTCAACTTCGGACAGCGGCTCAGGTCCAGCTCCGCGAGGCGATTGGACCCGCAATCCAGGTCGGTCAACTTCGGACAGCGGCTCAGGTCCAGCTGTTCCAACTTATTGGACCCGCAATCCAGATCGGTCAACGCCGGACAGCGGCTCAGGTCCAGCTCCGCGAGGCGATTGGACCCGCAGTCGAGCACCTCCAAGGCCGGGGCCTGTGCCGTCTCCAGCTTCCTCCACTTGTTCCCGCTGCAATCCAGCCTCCGGAGCCGGGTACAGTTCACCAGCCGCAGGTCGGCATACCCGTTTTCGGAATTGGAGAGCGAAGCGCAGGCAAACCGTTCGACTCCGCCTCCCCAGCCGACGATCCGCACCGAGTAGCAAAAGCCTCCGCCCTGTCGATACCGATGGCTGAGCGGTATTCCGAAGCCGGCCGAATCCTCCGGCAGGGACGACAGCCACAGCATCTGCACCGTCCCGTCGCCCCAGTCGATACAGGCGACTCCCGCCCCGGCCAGCCTCAGCCGGAAGAGGTTATAATTTTCGTACCGTTCCCCGTCGTAAACCTTCTTGTAGTCCGCCGTCGTTTCGACGGTCCAGGTCGGCTCCGGCGGACAGACCGCCAGCCACGCCGCCACACCCAGCAACAAGCTCTGTATCATTGTACTTTCTCTATTTATTCATCTCCTATCCGGCTATCACCTTCCAGCCTTTGGCTTCGGCCGCCTGCCGGTCCCGGTCCTCTATGCAGTCTAAATTGACCCAACCGGGCGACTCCTCTTTTTGCTCCGCAGGCCGTGGAAGTTTCGACTCCGTGAGCCGGAAAGGCAGGGTAGCAATTATCCGTTTCAGCACTTGCGGTGAGAATGAATTTTGCTGACAATCGAGATGCCCCAACTTCGGACATCGCCGCAGGTCCAATTCTGTCAAGCGGTTATAGCTACAATCTAACATATTCAGCTCCGGTTTGTCGCCCAATAGCAGTTGTCGTAACCAGCCCATGCTTTCGCTATAGCAATCGCCATAACAAGAGAGCTCGACCAACTTCCGGTTCTCACGAAGGTCCAGCACCGTGAGGCGGCAAACCGAACAATCGAGCACCTCCAAATCCGGCAGCCGGCTGACATCCAGCCTCCGGATAGGGTTATGAGAGCAATCGAGATCTCTCAGATGGCGGAACGACGAAAGATCCAGCGCCGTAAGCCGATTGAAATCACAGGCCAGCACCTCCAACCGCGGACAGCCCCTGAGGTACAGCGTCGCAAGGCGGCAGATCGAACAATCGAGTTCCACCAGCTCCGGTTTCGAACCGAGCACCAGTTGCGTCATCTCGTTACTGGAACAATTCAGCCGCCTCAACTTCCGATTTCGGCTCACGTCCAGCCGCCTCAACGAGGGGTTCAGATACCTGGGTGGCTCCAATTCGTCTATCGGATCCACGAATGGACACCAGCCGCTGCAATCCAACTCCCGCAACTCCGGACACCGGCTCACATCCAGCTCCGTGAGGTCGTTTTCGCCACAAAGCAGAACCTCCAACTCCGAAAACCGACTGACATCCAGCGTCCCCATACCGAAACCTCTGCAATTCAACCTTCGCAACCCCTCGCACCCCGTAATCTTCAACCCCTGATAGCACGAGTGCATTTCGTCCCAGTCGCTCCCGAACGACTGCAACCTCCCCCATCCCCAGATCCGCACCGGATAGTTGCCCTTCTTCAGATAGCGGTGCTCGACCCGCTGCCCGAACCCGGCCTCGGCCGACGAATCGGCCGGCAGCACCGGCGGCAGAGACAAGCAAGTCCGCTCCCCATCGCCCCAATCGACGCACGCCATGCCTGTCCCGGCCAATTCCAAACTGGCTTCCAACTCAGAAGCAGAGCTAAAATTGACCGTCGACTCGATCGACCAGCTATTTTCCACCGGCGGACCGACCGACAGCCACAGCATCGCACCCAGTATCAGATTCTGTATCATGTCATTATACCTTTATCTCCCCCGCCTCTCGCCCGCCCCCCGCTAACGCTCCGTTTCGACCAGCTTGAAAACCTTATCGCCACGATGCACCTTCTCCGGGGTCCGCACCGAGCACCTGACGCCCTGCGGCGCCACCTCCACCGGCGCCAGATCGACCCGGATCTCGTCGGGCGTGAACTCCAGCGCGCCGGTCGTCGCCCCCAGGAAGAGCAGCTTCTCGCCCACCCCCAGCGGAACCGCCTCCACCGACACCTCGGCCACCCCGATCCGCGCAAAGTAGTTGGTCACCTTGCCCACCATCACCTTTTTGACCGTCGCCGCCGACCCGTAGCACTCCGACCACTCGCCCAGCCGCTGCCCCAAGTAGTAGCCGTCCCAGAAGTCGCGGTTGAAGACCGTCCGGAGCCTCTCCTTGAGTTCCGCCCCCCGCTCGCGCGTGAACCGCCCGTCGAGCACCGCCCGCACCCCCTCCTTGTAACACTCGCACACCCGCCGCACGTACTCGCCCGACCGCGCGCGGCCCTCGATCTTCAGGACCCGCACCCCGGCATCGATCATCCGGTCCAGGAACTCGATCGTACAGAGGTCCTTGGGCGACATGATCCGCTCGTTCTCGACCACCAGCTGCTGTCCGGTCTCGACATCCTCGACCCGGTACGACCGCCGGCACAACTGCCGGCATTCGCCCCGGTTGGCCGACTTCCAGGCCTCGTGCAGGCTCAGGTAGCACTTCCCGGAGGTGGCCATACACAAAGCCCCGTGGGCGAACATCTCGATCCGCACCCGCTCGCCCCGCGGTCCTCGGATGTCTCGTTCGTTGATTTGGTCGTAGATCCGCCGCACGCGGTCCAGCGAGAGCTCCCGAGCCAGCACCACCACATCGGCATACCGCGCATAGAAAGCCACCGCCTCGGCGTTGCTGACATTGAGCTGTGTCGAGATATGCACCTCCACGCCCCGCTCCCGGGCATAGTTCATCGCCGCCTGGTCGGCCACGATGACGGCGTCTATCCCCTCCTCCTTCGCCCGATCCACCACCTGCCGCATGTAAGGCAAGTCCTCGTCGAAAAGCACGGTGTTGAGCGTGAGATAGGTTTTGATGCGGTGTTCGCGGCAGGTGGCGACGATCCGGGCCAAATCCTCGAGCGTGAAGTTGACGCTCGATCCGGCCCGCATGTTGAGTCCCTGCACGCCGAAATAGACCGAATCGGCCCCACCCTGTATCGCGCCCTGCAGCGACTCCCACGACCCCACGGGACACATCACTTCGATGTCCGTGTCCGTTAAAATTTCCCCCATGAGACTGCGTGTGTGTGCGGATTAAAGATCGATCTGTTCCACGCGGCGTTGATGCCGCCCGCCCTCGAATTCGGCGCCGAAGAAAGCGTCCAGAATCTCAGCCGCCTCTTCCCGGCTGACGAACCGGGCCGGCAGCGAACAAACATTAGCGTCGTTGTGCTGCCGGGCAAGCGCCGCGATCTCCGGACACCAACAGATCGCCGCCCGCACCCGAGGATGTTTGTTGAGCGTGATGCTGATACCGTTGGCGCTCCCGCACAGCGCGACCCCCAAGTCGCATCCCCCCTCGGCCACCCGCCGCCCCAAGGCATGGGCATAGACCGGATAGTCGACGCTCTCAGCCCCGTAGGTTCCGAGGTCTTCGACGGCATACCCTTTGGCGAGCAAATACCCGGCCACGAACTCTTTCATCTCGTATCCGGCGTGGTCGCTGGCGATAGCGACGTTCCATGTTTTCATAACGTGCACTGTTTGATTGCGCTGTCAAAGGTACTATTTATTAGCGCTTTTTCTTTAGCTTATGGGAGGGTACTGTTCTTTTTGTGAACAAAAAGAACCAAAAAAACTTTAGCACGCATCCCTACGGGATGCTTTGGCCGTGTCAGCCTGTGTTTGGGTGGGGCTTTCCGGCGTGGCGCGATGAAGCAGTAATTACCTTACGCGCTCGCCGAACGCCCCCACCCATACCCTGAGGATTGCGGAGCCTAAGGCGTAGCGTATGCTAGCTGAAAGTCTTTTGGGTACCTTTTCTTCAGAAAAGGTACGGTTCCAGCCTGTACCCAATGAAAAAGTGTCAAAAAATAGCAATCACTCGGTGGCAGCGCGTGCGGCGGAGCGTCCGACCCGTGCTTCGAGCCAGCGCAGGACCCGGTACCAGAGCCAGGCCCAGAGCAGACCTTCGGCCGTTCCGATGAAGATGTCCATCGGGTAGTGTACGCCGAGGTAGATGCGGCTGTAGGCCACCGCCGCGGCCCAAAGGAACATGGTGACGGTGAACCACCGGCGTCGGATAAGGAGCGAAGTAAAGAGGGCCAGTCCGAAGCAGTTGGCCGCATGCGAAGAGACGGTTCCGTAGGGTCCGCCGCGGTATCCGTTGACGGTGTGGACCTGATCCATGATGAGTTCGAAGTGCGAGGGTCGGGCCTTCGGGAAGTAGGTTTTGGCGAGGGTTGCGGTTTGGTCTGCGCAGGTAATGAGCAGGGGGACGGTGAGCACGAAGAGGATCAGCATCCGCAGCCCCAGCCGCGCATAGATCAGCCACAGGACACAGACATAGAACGGAATCCAGGTGAGTTTTCCGGAGATGATGTACATGACCTGGTCCAGGAGGTATCCTCCGTCGAAGTTCAGGGCCAAGAGCAGGTTTTGGTCGAAGAGGAAAGGAGTGATCGTAGCGGTCATCGTCGGGTGGAATGTGAATGGGTGCAAAGATAACACCCTTTTGCGGGGAAGTGTTCTGTTTCGGGACAAAAAAGAGGAGATTCCGAACAAACCGGCACACCTGTCCGCCGCCCGGCCGATCACCGCGCGACAAACCGGACGGCGAATACCCGTAGCCGATTTGGCGGACCGGCCTATTTTTCGTATATTGCACAGCCCCTCGCCGTGACAGCAGGAGGGGGGGGGACGAACGACTGAAAACCAAACTCAACGATGATCCGTTTTTTACTCTCAGCCTTCCTGCTTTTCGGGGTGTGCGCGGCACAGGCCCGACAGACACTGATCGTATCGCCCCGGGGCACCGACAACGGAAACGGCACCCTCCGGAAACCGTTCCGCACCGTCGAGCGCGCCCTGCAGGCGGCCTCGGCGGCGGGGGGCGACACGGTCGATATCCTGCTGCGCGACGGGAGCTATCCCGTGCGGCAGACCATTGAAGTGAACGGTCTGAAACATGTCACGCTGGCGCCTTACGGCAACGAGCAGGTTTCGTTCATCGGCGGCTACGTGCTCACGGCCGACCGACTGAAAAAGGTGACCGATCCTTCGATGCGTCGCCGGTTGCGGCCGGAGGTGCGCGACCGGGTGCGGCAGATCGACGCCCGGGGGCTGGGGATTCCGCTCGCGGGGCTCATTCCCAAGGGTTTCGGCCGTCCGTCGCTGCCGGGCTGGAGCGAACTCTTCGTCGACGGCCGGCCGCTCACCATCGCCCGCTGGCCCAACGACACGATGGCGCCGATCGGCCGGATCCATTGCACCGGCGACATCCCGCGCGAAGAGAAATACGGCATCGGAGACCCGGTCTTCGAGTACGCCGAGGCGAGGCCCTCGGCCTGGGAGTCGACCGACGGGATGTGGATCGGGGGTTACTTCGCCCACGGCTATGCCGACGACATGATACCGGTCCGGAGCATCGACACCGCCGCGCACACCATCACGGCCGCCATGTCCACCCGGTACGGCTTCATGACCGGCGCACCGTGGCGGCGGTGGTTGGCCCTGAACCTGCCCGAGGAGATCGACCGGCCGGGCGAATACGTCCTCGACGCGGCGAACGGGCAACTCTACCTCCTGCCGCCCGAGGGAGCTCCCATGCGGGAGATAGCCATTTCGACCCTCGAAACACCGATGTTCGCCATCGAGGGGTGCCGCCATATCACCTTGCGGGGTCTGACGCTCGAATACTCGCGCGGGATGGGGGTCTACATCGAGGCGTCGGACTCCGTGCGGGTGGACAGCTGCGTGATCCGCAACCTGGGACATGTCGGCATCTGCATCGGCCGGGGCGACCAGCCGCGACAGGTCGGCGCACTGGGAGAAATCATCTACGACCAAATCCTTATCAACCGCCGGGCCGGGACGCATAACGGGGTGAGCAACTGCCACATCTACCGGACCGGTTCCGGCGGGGTCGACCTCGGGGGCGGCGACCGGGCCACCCTGACACCGGCCCACAATTACGTGGAGAACTGCCGGATTCACGACTTCAACCGGCTCGAAAAATCCTACCGCCCGGGCGTTTGGATCGACGGCGTGGGTAACCGCGTCTCGAACTGCGAAATCTTCGACGCCCCGAGCATGGCCGTTCTGCTCCACGGCAACGACCACCGGGTCGAATACTGCGACATCTACGACGTCTGCCGCGAGGTCGACGACCAAGGGGCCTTGTACTACGGCCGCGATCCCTCGGAACGGGGCAACCGGGTGCGGTACTGCTACTTCCACCACCTGCCCACGGTCCACCGCGTCTCGGCCACCTACCACGACGACGGAGCGTGCGGCCTGGAGGTCTTCGGATGCGTCTACTACCGGGCGGGGTCGGGCCCGGTGCTGATCGGCGGCGGACACGACAACCACTACCGCAACAACCTCTTCATCGACCTGCCGCAGGCCATCCACATCGACAACCGGATGCAGGGATGGGGACGCGGAATGCTCGATCCGGACGGGGTCGTCGACCGGCGGCTGCGGGCCGTGCGACACACCGAACCGCCCTATGCCACGGCCTATCCGGAGCTGGCGCGCTATTGGGAGGGGACGCCGCGCGTACCGCGCGGGAATGTGGTGTCGGGCAACCTATTCTATCGCGTCGGCCGAATCCTGAGCGGCTCGCCCGCGTGGGCCGACTGGAGCAACAACTGGATCACGGTCGCCGATCCGGGATTCGTGAATCCCGAGAAACCGTTGCAGGGCTTCGTTCCGGATGCGGCGATCTATCGGATGATCGACCGTTTCACGCCGATTCCGTTCGAGCGGATCGGCTGTTCGCTGCCTCCGCTGACCGAATAACCCTCATTGTTTTCGCCCCATGACACGCCCCCTGTTTTTTGTTCTGTGGCTGCTCCTCGGCGGGGCGAGCCTCCTCCCTGCTGCCGGTCGGGAGGGGATTGCGCCGGACAGCACGGTACGGATCGAGCCGCAGGAGCTGCTGCCCGACACCTACAGCCCGTTGCGGGACCGGTATCCGAGATGCACGCCGATATCGGGAACAGTTACCGCAACTGGAGTACGCCGTTAGCGATCGGGCGGTTGTTGCAGAAGCTTTACACGGAAGAGGTATTGAGGGGCGTCTATTTCGACTGCCTGGACTCGGCGCTGCTGGGGTGTGCGACCGGAGCGGATAAACTCCGGGCGGGGATTCCGGCGTCGGTCCGGTTCGGCCACAAGACGGGCCACTCGGACCGCACGACCGACGGAGTCCGGATTGCCGAAACGGATGCCGGGGTGGTTCACTCGGGCGACGGCGAGCGGTATTATCTGGCGGTTCTGCTCCGGGATTCCCGCGAGTCGGACCGCGAAAATGCACGCCTCATGGCCCGGATCGCCGGAATCGTCTACCGGGAGCTCTCCTCCGCCGCCAAAAGTCCCGCCGCCGCTTCGGCCCGGTAGCCGGTGTCTTCGAGCAGGTTCTCACCCCGCGCCGCGGTCGTGGCCAGCAGGTCGCACCGCTCGTTTTCGATGTTGTTGTTGTGGCCTTTGATCCAGATGAACCGCACCTGATGCCGACCGAAAACACGCAAAAAACGGCGCCACAAATCGGCATTCTTCTTCCCGGCGAATCCTTTGCGCATCCAACTGTAGATCCACCCTTTCTGCACCGAGTCGATCACGTACTTCGAGTCGGAATAGAGCGTGACGTCGATCCCGTCGCGTTTCAAAGCCTCGAGGGCGGTAATGACGGCCAGCAGTTCCATCCGGTTATTGGTCGTCAGTCGGTATCCCTCCGAGATTTCGCGTCGGTGGGGCCCGGCCAGCAGCACCACCCCGAAACCGCCCGGACCGGGATTGCCGAGCGACGAGCCGTCGGTATATATGGTCACCTGATTGTTCATGGTTGCACTTGGATTACATGTTTCATCCCCCGCGGGAAATACTCTCTCGGTCCCTCCGGCTCCGCCCGCCTCGGGCGCTATTCGGCGCCCGGAAATTGGATTTTGCCCAGCAAAACCCGCCTCGAGTGCCGCCCCGGGCTTCCGCGACGCTTTTGGCGACCGGGGTTACGGCCGATTGTGGTACGTCGGATACGG